>NYZD01000037.1 GCA_002685935.1 Planctomycetaceae bacterium
CAAACAGCCCCCATTCGCGCGCCAATACCGCCAGATCCGCCACGTTCACCAATCCACTGCCGTTGATGTCCGCCGACCCAGAGCCGCCCCACTGCCCTGCCATGATCGCCAGATCAAACAGGTCAATCGCGCCGTCACCATTGATATCACCCGCCCCCGCCAACTGAGCCGGCGCCGGCCGAACCATGAACATCACAAGTCCCGCCGCCAGCACGCAACCGAGCTTTGAGTTCATCGCCTTGACCTCCCTTTGTCCACCGTCCAGGAAATGGATCGCCCACCAAACCGGCAGGCAGTTTAACTAGATAATAATATCTAATTCAACGCCCCCTGTCAAGCGTTTCCCGATCGTCCCCCCTCACGACCCCGCATTCATTTCGATGCCGCCCCTCCCACACGACCGCCCGTGCCCAAGCCCATAAGCTCCCTCCTCGCCCGACCTTCCTATAATGGCGAGCCGATCAGGGTGGGAATCATCTGTGATCGCACCCCACGTGACCCTTGGGCCGCGGAATCCGGCCCGCCCCGCTCGACCCCGCATGTCAAGGACGACACATGACTGACCTGACCGAGCCCATGACCGACATGACCCAACCCCCCGAAGATAACCACCTCCAAACCCGTGACTGGACCGACGCACTCGATGACGTCGCCTACGGCACCGGCGCCGCTCGCGTCCGCGATCTCCTCGGCGACCTCCAAATCCACGCCCACGCCTACGGCATCCCCCTGCCCGTCACCTCCCAAACCCCATACATCAACACCATTCCACCCGACAAGCAGCCCGACTACCCCGGCGATCGCGAAATCGAACGACGCATCAAGAGCATCATCCGCTGGAACGCCATGGCCATGGTCGTCCGCGCCAACCGCGAGTCCGACGGCATTGGCGGCCACATCTCCAGTTACGCCTCCTCCGCCACCCTCCTCAACGTCGGCCAAAACCACTTCTTCCGCGGACCCGACCACCCCTGCGGCGGAGACCTGGTCTACTTCCAGGGACACTCCACCCCCGGCAACTACGCCCGCGCCTTCCTCGAGGGCCGACTCTCCGAACAACACCTGCGCAATTTCCGACGAGAACTCGCGCCCGGCGGCGGACTCAGCTCCTACCCCCACCCCTGGCTCATGCCCGAGTTCTGGCAGTTCCCCACCGTCTCCATGGGTCTCGGCCCCATCATGGCCATCTATCAGGCGCGATACCTGCGCTACCTCGAGAATCGCGGTCTCCTGGAACCCACCGATCGCAAAGTCTGGGCCTTCATCGGCGACGGCGAAACCGACGAACCCGAAACCCGCGGCGCGATCTCACTCGCGGCGCGCGAAAAGCTCGATAACCTCATCTTCGTGATCAACTGCAACCTCCAGCGCCTCGACGGCCCCGTCCGTGGCAACGGCAAGATCGTCCAGGAACTCGAGGCCGTCTTCCGAGGCGTCGGCTGGAACGCCGTCAAAGTCCTCTGGGGCAGTGAATGGGACGAACTGCTCGAACGCGACTCCGAAGGCCGACTCATCCGCCGCCTCGGCGAAGTCGTTGACGGCGAATATCAGAAATACGCCGTCGAAGGCGGCGCATACATCCGCGAACAGTTCTACGGCAAAGACCCCGCCCTCCTCGAACTCGTCACCGACAAAACCGACGACCAGCTCTGGCACATGCGCTACGGTGGACACGATCCCGCCAAGGTCTACGCCGCCTACCGCCGCGCCTTCGACAACACCGAGGGCCCCACCGTCATCCTCGCCAAGACCATCAAAGGCTACGGCCTCGGCGAAGCCGGCGAAGGCCGAAACGTCACCCATCAGCAAAAGAAACTCAACGAAGAAGAACTTCTCAAATTCCGCGATCGTTTCGACATCCCCATCTCCGATGAACAGGTCGACGACGTCCCCTTCTACCGGCCGCCCGACGACAGCCCCGAAATGCGATACCTCCGCGATCGCCAACGCGACCTCGGCGGCTCCCTCCCCCAGCGCCGCGCCGTCGTCTGCGACATCAAATCACCTGAACCCGACCTCTGGGCCGAGTTCCACCAGGGCACCGGCGATCGCGAAGCCTCCACCACCATGGCCTTCGTCCGCATGCTCTCCAAACTCCTCAAAGACAAGGACCTCGGCCCCCGCATCGTGCCCATCGTCCCCGACGAGGCCCGCACCTTCGGCATGGAAGCCCTCTTCCGCCAATACGGCATCTACTCCAGCGTCGGACAACTCTACGACCCCGTCGATTCCGACAGCCTCCTCTATTACAAAGAAGCCCGCGACGGACAGATCCTCGAAGAAGGCATCACCGAAGCCGGCGCCATGTCCTCCTTCATCGCCGCCGGCACGTCTCACGCCACCTTCGCCAAACCCATGCTGCCGTTCTTCATCTACTACTCGATGTTCGGATTCCAGCGCATCGGCGATCTCATCTGGGCCGCCGGCGACCTCCGCACCCGCGGTTTCCTCATCGGCGGCACCGCCGGACGCACCACCCTCGCCGGAGAAGGACTCCAGCATCAGGACGGACACAGTCACCTCAACGCGCTCGCCTTCCCCAACCTCGTCGCCTACGACACCGCCTACGCCTACGAGATCGCCGTCATCATCGCCGACGGCATCCGACGCATGTGCGACAACAACGAAGACATCTTCTACTACCTCACCGTCGGCAACGAAAACTACGTCCAACCCCCCATGCCCGACGGCGCCCACGACGGCATCCTCAAGGGCCTTTACCAGTTCAACCGCGCCCCCGACATCGACGCCCGCGCCAGCGCCACCCTCCTCGGTTCCGGCTCCATCCTCAACGAAGTAATCAAAGCCCAACAGATCCTCGCCGACAACTACGGCGTCGCCGCCGACGTTTGCGCCGTCACCAGTTACAAACAACTCCACCAGGACGCCCAGGCCGCCGAACGTTGGAACATGCTCCACCCCGCCGACGAACCCCGCGCCCCCTACGTCACCCGGCAACTCCATGACGCCGGCGACGTCATCGTCGCCGCGTCCGACTATGTCAAAACCCTCCCCACCGCGCTCGACCCGTGGATGCCCCGCCCCACCGTCTCGCTCGGCACCGATGGCTACGGCCGCAGTGAAGACCGCGCCACCCTCCGCGACTTCTTCGAGGTCGACGCCCGCTACGTCGCCCTCGCCGCGCTCCACGCCCTCGCCAAGCAAGGCAAACTCGACCGCCAGGTCCCCGCCCAGGCCGTCCACGATCTCCACATCGACCCCGAAAAAGCCGACCCCGCGATCAGTTAGAATGCCTACCATCAAACTCCAACGCCTCGCGATTCACCACGAGCCGCGACCGTCCAGGAGCGGCCTGATCCGCTTCTCCCGTTTCGCCGATACCACTTGCATCGGTTGACCAATCAAGGAGCGTCCGACATGCCCACCGAGTTCAAACTCCCTGAACTGGGCGAGAATATCGAATCCGCCGAAGTCGTCGGCGTCCTCGTCGCCCCCGGCGATACCGTCACCGAAGATCAGTCCGTCGTCGAAGTCGAAACCGACAAAGCCACCCTCGAAGTCCCCTGCCCCTTCGCCGGCAAAATCGCCGAAGTCCTCGTCGCCCAGGGCGACACCATCCAGGTCGGACAAGTCGTCCTCACCGTCGACCCAGCCGGCAACGGCGCCGCCGCACCCAAATCAGAATCCGCCAAATCCGAATCCCCCGCCCTCGCCGCGCCCGCGCCATCAAAGACCGAAAAGCCCGCCGCGCCCAAACCCGATTCAAAACCCAAGCCCCCCGCCGCATCCAAAGCCCCCGCAAATTCCAACCCCGGCACGCCCGTCCCCGCCGCGCCGTCCGTCCGCCAGTTCGCCCGCGAGATCGGCGTCGATATCCACGCCGTTCGGGGATCCGACCCCACCGGCCGCATCTCCATCGACGATGTCAAACAGCACGCCCGAAACAACACCGCCGCCCCAGCAGCCCCTCGCGCTGCCGGGGGCGCCGCGCCGTCCGCACTACCCGACTTCTCGAAGTTCGGCCCAACCACCACCGAACCCATGTCCAAGATCCGCCGCATCACCGCCGATCACCTCAGCGCCGCGTGGACCCAGGCCCCACATGTCACCCTCTTCGAATCCGCCGACATCACCGACCTCGAAGCCATGCGCCAGAAGACCAAAGCCGACGCCGAAAAAGCCGGCGGCAAACTCACCCTCATGCCCATGCTCCTCAAGCTCGTCGCCGCCGCGCTCAAGCATCACCCAAAGATCAACGCCAGCATCGACACCGCCAACCAGCAGATCATCCATAAGGACTACTGCCACGTCGGCATCGCCGCCGACACCCCCAAGGGTCTCGTCGTCCCCGTCATCCGCGACGTTGATCAGAAATCCATCATCGATCTGTCCGTCGAGATCGTTCAACTCGCCGCCAAAGCCCGAGACGGCAAACTCAGCCTCGCCGATATGTCCGGCGGCGTCTTCACCATCACCAACCTCGGCGCGCTCGGCACCGGTTTCTTCACCCCCATCATCAACGCACCCGAAGCCGCCATCCTCGGCGTCGGTCGAGCCGAAACCAAACCCGTCTACCTCCACGACGACTGGCGACCCCGACTCATGCTCCCCCTCTCCCTGTCCTTCGATCACCGACTCGTCGACGGCGCCGACGGTGCCCGCTTCCTCCATTGGCTCACCGAAGCCGCCCAACAACCCATGATGATGGCCATGTGAACTCATCACTCCCGCGCACCGTATCGCAAACACCGCATCACCTGACCCCCGAATCCGATCGAACCACGACATGCCACGAGCCGCGACCGTAAGGGAGCGGACATCCCCCGAACCAATCGGAGCCATCAACCTTGTCCGCCTCCCCCAACAACACGAAAGTCGTCGTCCTCGGCGCCGGGCCCGGCGGATACGCCGCCGCCTTCCACGCCGCCGACCTCGGGCTCGACGTCACCCTCATCGATCGCCGCGCCAAGCCCGGTGGCGTCTGCCTCTACGAAGGCTGCATTCCCTCCAAAACCCTCCTCCACACCGCACGCCTCATCCACGAGGCCCGCGACGCCGCCGACTGGGGTATCGACTTCGGACAACCCAAAATCGATCTCGATCAACTGCGCAAACATTCCGCCGGCGTCGTCACCAAACTCACCGGCGGACTCGGCGCGCTCTCCAAACAACGCAAGATCAACTACCTCGTCGGCGACGCCGCCTTCGCTGATCCCACCCACGTCACCGTCTCAAGCAACGGCGACACCCAAACCATCGAATGCGACAACGCCATCGTCGCCACCGGCTCGCGCGTCGCCACCATTCCCATCGCCCCCGATTCCCCGCGCGTCATGGACTCCACCGACGCCCTGATGATCCCCGACATCCCCAAATCACTCCTCATCGTCGGCGGTGGATACATCGGCCTCGAAATGGGCTGCGTCTATTCCGCCCTCGGCGCGCAGGTCACCGTCGTCGAAATGCTCCCCGAACTCCTCCCCGGCGCCGACCGCGATCTCGTCGCACATTTGCACAAGCGACTCAACAAAGACTTCAAACAGATCCTCACCAGCACCAAGGTCGTCGAGATGACCGACACCGGAGACGCCATCGCCGTCAAACTCTCCGGCGTCGACGTCGAACCCGAGCAAACCTTTGACAAAGCCCTCATCGCCGTCGGCCGCAGACCCAACACCGAAAACATCGGGCTCGATGAGGCCGGCGTTGAACTCGACGCCAAAGGCTTCATCACCGTCGACATCAACCGCCGGACCAACGTCCCCAACCTCTTCGCCATCGGCGACGTCGCCGGCGAACCCATGCTCGCCCACAAAGCCGCACACGAAGGACGCGTCGCCGCTCAGACCATCGCCGGCGACCCCGCCGCTTTCGATCCCAACGCCATCCCCGCCGTCGTCTTCACCGACCCCGAACTCGCCTGGTGCGGACACACCGAGGCCACCGCCCGCGCCGCAGGCATCCCCCACAAGGTCGCCAACTTCCCTTGGGCCGCCTCCGGCCGCGCCACCACCCTCGACCGAAACGACGGCCTGACCAAACTCATCATCGACCCCCACTCCGAACGAATCATCGGCGTCGGCATCGTCGGCGTCCACGCCGGCGAAATGCTCTCCGAAAGTGTCCTCGCCATCGAAATGGGCGCCCTCGTCTCAGACATGGCCATGACCATCCACCCCCACCCCACTCTCTCCGAAACCATCATGGAAGCCGCCGACGTCTTCTTCGGACACTCCGCCCACTACATCCCCCGACAACCCCGCACCCGCAAAAGCTAGTTCAGCCCAACGCCCCCCGCCCGTCAAACCCTCAATCTCCGCCCCCCTGAGCACCGTATTTCAATGCGGTCCATCCGCACCAACGGCCCGTCATTCAACGCCCCCGCGCTACTCGCCGGCGCCGGCCTCCTGTCCTTGGCCGGGGCCGGATCATCGCCCGTGATCCGTCGCCGACATTGAACACCGCGCGCGATGCCGTGCCGTCACCGTCAACACAAAAGCGGCGACGCGTCATACGATTCAAGCGTCGCCGCTCTTCCTCTTTTTCTCATCCGCCGCGTGCTACACAACAAGCCGGCCAATCGCCCGGCCAAGCACGTCATCCTCAATTTGCTACCCCCGGAACCAACTCAGAACTGATCCGCTAACTCAAGCGCGCCTTCGCGCCGCCCCTGTTTCCCTCCGCCGCGTCCGTTCCCCGTCACTGCTCATAATGCGATCGGTGCACCGTCGGAATCACCGCCGTCGCGTACCGTCGATCCCGACCATCAATATATTGATGCTCCAGCGCCCGGCGAATCTTCGCCAGCGCCTTGTTCTGGATCTGACGCACACGCTCCTTCGTCAATCCCACCAGCTTCCCAACCTGCTCCAGCGTCAGCGGCGACTGATCCTCCGCCCGGCCCTTCAGCGCGAATCGATGATGAATGATCGCCTGCTCCACGTCGCTCAAAGACGCTCGATTATCCATCACGATCGACCGCACCACGCTCGCGCAATCCTGCTCACGCTCGCGGTAATGCACCTCCTGATAGTCCGACGTCTCCATCGCCGGATCGTAATCCGCCGGGAACATCTTCCGGTATTGAGACTGCTTCATCCCGCTGCGGCTGAACCCCTTGATGATCGCTCGGCACGCATACGTCGAGAACTTGAACCCCCGCCCCACGTCAAACTTATCCACCGCCCGAAGCAGCGCCATGTTCCCTTCCGAAACCAATTCTGAAACATCCAACTCCGACGCACGCACTCGCTTCGCCATCGCCAGCACCAGCGCCAGATTCGCCCGCGCAATGTGATCGCGCAGCTTTCGCGACAGCCGATGCCAGTAGATCAACTTCCGCGCCCGCGTCGCCGATGCCGGACGATCTCCGATCGCATCCCGAATCGCCTTCGCCTCACGACGCGCGAAGTTGAACTGCAGGAACAGCGCCCGCTCCTGCTCACCATTCAACACCACGTTCTGTGGCCCCTTCGTCTTGCTCGCTCCACCCGCCCCGTCCAACAGCGGCCGATACCACGATGTGTTCGGCGACGGTATTTCCGGCGCCTGATCAAACAGCCGACGCTCCGCGTCCGACTTCTCAAACTCTACGCTGTCAATGTACTCATGCGGACCCTCAAGCGCGTCACGCAAATCATCCATATCCTGCCGGCTCAACGCCCGCCGCGCCGGAACCGTGACAATCGCTTGGCGATGCTGAACCTGATCCAAAGGGCTGGCCGTGGCGATCATGGAAATCCTGCCCATCGCGAACCTCCCTCCAGGTCGGGTGCCGACAGTTTCAAGTCCATCCAGAAAAATGCCCCTGAGTTCTGGATCACTCCGCGAGCCGCTTTTAACGTCGCAACCTCCGTGCCATGATCCGCCCCGCAATCCACCCCGAATCCACAACGCCCCATAACACCTTTAACTGCATATAGTGAGCGACCCTTATCACCGAAATAATCGCTGCAGACCCTAAATCCAATCTCCCGCTTGTGGGTAATTATACCCACAATCGTGCCCAGATTGGGGAATGATTACCCCCCACAATTACCCAATATGCTCTGGGCGCGCTTGTAAGTATAACTATGACAATTAAAACATTTTACCACTTTACACACCACCAGCATGTGGATTTAAAGCCGCTAAAGCACGTAGGGGAAACACGGTAGTGGAAATCGGGAATATTCCATAGATTATTCTGGACATTACGCAAACCGCGCGCACGCCATGGAATTGGCCGCGACCAAGCCCCGTCCCAACGACCCCTAACAGATCCATCCGCCCCCCAGCACCCGATCACCCTCGTAACACACCGCCGCCTGACCCGGCGCCACCGCGAACTGAGGCTCATCAAACTGCACCTCAAACCGCCCCCCCGCCAGCGCCCGCACCCAGCCCCCCGCCGCCACCGCGTTGTAGCGCACTTTCACCGCGCAACGCCGCGCCTCACCCCGCGGTTCCTCATCCAACCAGTTCGCCTGATCCGCACGCAACACCGTCGTCGCCAGATCCGCCCGAGAACCAATCGTCACCGTATTGCTCGCCGCATCCTTCTCCACCACGTAAGCCGGATCGCCCAACGCCAACCCCAATCCCCGCCGCTGACCGATCGTAAAATGCTGATGACCCGGATGCGCTCCCACCGCCTCGCCCGACATGTCCCGCACGACGCCCGGCTCAATCGCCGCCGGCGCCCGCTGCGCCACCACCGCCCGGTAATCTCCCAGCGGCACAAAACAGATCTCCTGACTGTCCGGCTTATCCGACACTCCCAGCCCCAGTTCCCGCGCGATCTGACGAATCTCATCCTTCTGATATCCCCCCACCGGCAATAGCGTACGTTCCAGCGCCTCACCATCAATCCCAAACAGCACGTAGCTCTGATCCTTCCCCGCGTCCACGCCCCGCAATAACGCCGGCTTCCCCCCATGTTCACCCACCCGCGCGTAATGCCCCGACGCCACCCAGTCCGCATCGATCGACCGCGCATACGCCGCCAGCCGACCAAACTTCAGCCAATCGTTACAACGCACACAAGGGTTCGGCGTCCGCCCCGCGTTGTACTCCGCCACGAAATAATCGATCACCCGCCCGAAATCCTCCTTGAAATTCAGCACGTAAAGCGGAATGTCCAGCATCGCCGCCACCCCCTGCGCATCTTTCGCATCGTTGATCGAACAACACCCCTGATGCCCGATCTTCGCCCCTGCCCCCTCAGACCCATCCGCCTCACAACCGTCATCTTCCAGCGATTCCCCCGGCGAACCCAACCGCATAAAACACCCCACCACCTCATAGCCTTCGTCGCGCAGCAACGCCGCCGCGACACTGCTGTCCACGCCCCCGCTCATCGCAACCAGAACCTTCCCGCGAGACATGGCGTTATCATAGCCGCCTCAGACCAAGCCACGCATCATGTTCATCTACGCCGGTATCGACGAAGCAGGCTACGGCCCAATGTTCGGCCCATTCGTCATCGCGCGCTCCGTCTTCGCCATCAACGACCTCAATCCCCCCAGCAACGACGGCCCCCCCGACCTCTGGCAAATCCTCGACCGCGCCCTCTGCAAAAAGGCCAACGACCGGCGCCAACGCCTCGCCATCAACGATTCAAAAAAACTCTACTCCCCATCCACCGGCCTCGCCCGGCTCGAACGCGGCGTCCTCACCATGCTCGCACTCGCCGGACACACCCCCAACACCCTCGACCAGTTCATCGAAGCCGTTGCCCTCGATTCTGAATCGCGCGTCCCCGACATCCTCTGGTACACCGACCCCGCCGGCGGCCCAACCCTCCCCACCATCCTCACCGACGGCCAACTCGCCATCACCCGCGCCCAACTCACCCGCGCCGCCGTTGAAGCCAACGTCGCCCTGCCCCACCTCTGCGCCGCGATCATCTTCGAAGATCGCTTCAACACCATGGTCAAGGCCACCCGCTCCAAAGCACGCACCGCATGGACATTCATCGGCCGACACATCTACGAAGTCTGGCAGGCCTTCGGCCAACACCACCCCTGGATCGTCGTCGATCGCCAGGGCGGACGCCGCGTCTACCACGAACAACTCGAACAGATGTTTGAACACGCCGAAGTGCAGCTCATCGATGAATCCGAAGACATCTCCCGTTACCGCGTCACCCACGCCGACCGCTCCGCCATCATCAGCTTCGAAGTCGAGTCCGAAATCAACAATCTCCCCGTCGCCCTCGCCTCCATGACCGCCAAATACACCCGCGAACTTCTGATGACCCGCTTCAACGCATTCTGGAAATCCCACCACCCCGCCCTCAAACCCACCGCCGGCTACGTCCAGGACGGTCGACGATTCCTCCGCGATATTGAAATCCACATCGACCGCCTCAACATCGACCGCTCCGCCCTCATCCGCGCCCGCTGATCGCTGCCCGCAGCCACCCACGACTCCCCCATCCACACGCCAAACAGCAAACCATGAAAACGAACCAGAACCAAGCCATCGCCAGGCTCAAGTCCCTCTACGACAAGAAGGCCGAAAACCAGATCTTCGCCCACATGATCGTCGACCTGCCCGCCGACATCGACCAGGACATCAAAGCCAGGGCGTCACAGCTCCCGCCCGACGCATTGCCGTCCGTCGACGACATCTTCGATCTCTGGAAACAATACCTGACCTTCTTCGACGCCGTCGAAGACGATCGCGTCCCCTCAATCTATCCGCGGCAATAAATACGACCAGGGCATATACGGAACGCTCTTCGACGCTCCCATGGAACTCGCCCCCGTCGACGGCCCGGGATGGATGTCGTCCATGTCCACCCCCCTGCCCAACTCAACCTGTCAGCAGCTATTGCAGTTGGCCTCGCATCCGCGCGATCAGGTCATGACGAAGATGACCGACGATCTTCGCCACCTCTCCGCCAGATGCGCCGGCCGGTGGGGCGTTGCCGTCGCCATCACCATCGATGCCCTCAACCTGTGCATGCAACTCAGAGGCGATCGGGCCTTCCTCGATATCTACGACCACCCCGACGAACTCGCCGCCTTCCTTCAGGCCGGCGTCGACGTCAATATTAAACTCGTCGAGCAACAGCGCGCCGCGATCGACATGACCTGCGAAGGCGGCGTCTACGACTTCTTCAACGCCGGATGGGGCCCCAACCAAACCATCCCCATGAGCGTCGACTGCTACAACCTCTGCAGCCCCGACGTCTACGCCCAGTTCGGCCTGCACTACCAGCAACAACTCATCGACCACTTCGGCGGCGCGAACCTCCACGTCCACGGCAACGGCCGCCAACTCCTCGACCAACTCGCAAAACTCCGCGGCACCGTCGTCGCCCTCATCGCCGATGATGGCGCCGACATCGCCGCCCTCGACGACCTCGAGGCCGTCAAGCGCCGCCTCGGCGCCATCACCCCCGTCGTATCCTGCACCCGAGACCCCTTCGTCCGCAGACTCCGCGAAAAATCCCTCGTCGGCGGCGTGTTCTACCGCGTCGAAGGACTCAAGAACATCGAGCAAGCCAATCGCCTGATGGATTCCGTCCGAAGCTACACCGTTTAGATTGACCCCCTTCCCACAACCCAATCCCCTCCCCGAGCGCCGAACGTCAATGCCGTGCATCTTCCCGCTCACCGCCCCGCCTTCACCCAACGCATCATCACGTCATCCCCCACCCGCTCCACCGCCTCCAACCGCACCGCGCGCGCGCGCTGCATCTTCTCAATACTTGCCGCCCCCTGTCCCAACCGCATCGCGCTCGACCCCGCCCCATCCCCCAACACCTTCGCCCCCACAAACACCATCAATTCATCGATCACGCCTTGCCCCCACATCTCACCGATCGTCCGCCCGCCCCCCTCCACCATCACGTTCGTCGCGTCATGCTTCTCCACCAGATGACGCATCAACACCGACACATCCAACACCCCGCCC
>NYZD01000038.1 GCA_002685935.1 Planctomycetaceae bacterium
GGAGGGCGGCGGGGTCGATCATATCGTGGAAGTGTTTTGGGGCGGGCAGATGATTGCCGGGTCCGGTGAGGGCGACGATGGTGACCCAGGGCTGATCTCGGGGCAGGGCGTCGATGGTCTGGATGGCGCGATCTGTGATGAAGCCGTCGATGTCGTGAGCGGGGTTGTCGAGATCGGACGCGGCGAGATCGAACGGGCCGTGTTGGGCGCGATGTTGGCGCTGAGTCTGGATGAGGTCGAGCAGATGGAGGTTCGCGGCGAAGTCGAGGTATTGGCAATCGGGATCGTGGTGTTGATCGACGTCGGCGACGATGGTGGCCTGGTCGAGGAGGGGTGCGATAGGTCCGACGCGCCCGACGCCGGCGAGATGGCAGCCGCCCTGTTGGCATTGACCGGGGAATCCGGTGATGGCGGGGAGTGGCGCATCGTCGTCGATGACGCCGTGCTGGCGGGGGTGCTGTCCGGTGAAGAGGCTGATGAGGGCGGGGGCGTGGGCGGCGCAGATCATGTCCAGACCGTCGCCGGCGAGGGCGTCGAGGTGTGGGGTGAGGACGGGCCAGATGTCGGCGGCGCCGTAGGCATCGGCGCGGTGTCCGCTGCCGATAATCAGGAGAATGTTGCGATCCAATGCCATGAAGCGTCCCAATGATGGCGCGATCCACCATCACCATCGGTTGATGGGGCGCGGCGATTCAGGGGGGCGTGGGCTGGGGGGACGGCGAGGGGCGGATTTGTCGACCCGCGGGGCGAGGGGGATACTGATCGGATGCCCGGATTGTTTGGCACGGATGAGACGACGACGATCTTGAGCGGTCGGTACGCGCAGGTGGCGCCGGAACAGGCGATGGACGCACACCCGGAGGGGCTGACGTATGCGGTTCCCGAGGCGCTTGGGGATATTGGGCCGGGCGATCGGGTGCGGGTGCCGCTGGGTCGGGGCAACAAGCTGGTGAGCGGGTTCGTATTGGACGTTGGGGATGAGACGGCGATTGAGCCGGGCAAGGTGAAGGCGATCGCGGAGCGTGATGCGGGGGCGGTGGGGCTGCCGGTCGACCTGGTGGAACTGGCGCGATGGATCAGCGGGTATTACTGTTGTCCGTTGGGGATGGTGTTCGGGTCGATGTTGCCGGCGGCGGTGAAGCGGGGGGTGGGGCGGGTGACGCGGAAGCTGGTGGAGCTGGCGGACGCGCTTGAGCCGGTCGGGGTGGAGCAGCAGATTGCTGATGAGGGGTTGCCGGCGAAACAGGCGGCGGTGTTGCGTCATGCGGCGGAATTGGATCGGGCGGGGGCGCTTCCGGTGGATCCGAAGGCGCTGGCGTTCGCGGCGGGTGCGAAGACGGCGGGCCCGGTGGGGCAGTTGGTGGGTAGGGGATTGCTGAGATACGTGACACGGCAGGAGGTGCGGGCGATCTGGGCGGAGCACGCGGTGGAGGCGGCGCGGGATCTGGAGTTGAACGCGGATCAACAGGCGGCGGTGGAAGCTATCACGGGATCACTGGGCGAGGGTTTTTCGGCGCACCTGTTGCACGGGGTGACGGGCAGCGGGAAGACGGAGGTCTACATCCGCGCGATTCAGCGGGTGGTGGAAGATGATCGCACGGCGATCGTGCTGGTGCCGGAGATCGCGCTGACGCCGCAGACGGTGGGGCGGTTCATCGGTCGGTTTCCGCGGGTGGCGGTGCTGCATTCGGGATTAACGGCGGCGCAGCGTCACGAGCAGTGGCAGTTGATTCGGGAAGGTTGGGCACAGGTGGTGGTGGGGGCGCGGTCGGCGGTGTTCGCGCCGGTGGCGCGACCGGGGCTGATCATCGTCGATGAGGAACACGACAGCAGTTACAAGCAGGATCAAGCGCCGCGTTATCACGGGCGGGACGTGGCGATCAAGCGGGCGCATGCGGCGGGGATCCCGATCGTGCTGGGGTCGGCGACGCCGTCGCTAGAGAGCTATTACAACGCGACGGAGCGGGGGTCGTACCAGTTGTTGCGACTGGAGAGACGAGTGGGGAATCAGGTTTTGCCGACGGTGCGGATCGTGGACATGATCGCGGAGCGATCGAAACGTCATGAGCACAGCGGGCGATTCGGGGACCAGGGGGTGCACCTATTGAGTTTGCAGCTTGAGGTCGCGCTGCGGGAGACGCTGGATCAGGGGGCGCAGGCGATCATCCTGTTGAATCGACGGGGCTATGCGAACTACATCGCGTGTCCGGATGCGCGGTGCGGTTGGATGATGCGGTGCAACCATTGTGATGTGTCGATGGTGTATCACCTGCATGACGGGGTACCGGCGGGGGGATTGGTGCGGTGTCATTACTGCCATACCGAGCAGCGGCTGCCGCGGACGTGTCCGACGTGCGACAAGCGGGTGAGCGTGTTCGGCCTGGGGACTCAGCGGGTGGAGCGGGAGATTGAATCGAAGTTCGCGGGGGTGACGATGTTGCGGATGGACTCGGACACGATGCGGACGGGGCGGGACTACCAGGAGAGCGTGCAGGCGTTCCGAGATGGGACGGTGCAGTTGCTGCTGGGGACGCAGATGATCGCGAAGGGTCTGGACGTGCCGAACGTGCGGCTGGTGGGGGTGATCAGCGCGGACACGGCGTTGAGCCTGCCGGATTTTCGGGCATCGGAGCGGACGTTTGGGTTGGTGGCGCAGGTGGCGGGTCGGTCGGGTCGCAGCGCGGCGGGGGGTCAAGTCATTGTGCAGACGTTCACGCCGGGCAATGCGGCGATCGAGCTGGCGGCGAAGCATGATTATGTGGGATTCGCGGCGGCGGAGATTGAGCAGCGGCGCGGGGCGGGGCTGCCGCCGGTGACTCGGATGGCGCGGGTGGTGGTGCGGGATGAGGAGCTGGACGCGGCGCTGCGCGATGCGCAGACGCTGGCGGAGCAGGCGCGGGCGGCGGACGAGCGGCTGGGCACGGGCGTGCGGATCTTGGGGCCGGCGCCGGCGCCGATCGAGCGGATCGGGGATTACCATCGTCAGCAGGTGACGCTGATCGCGGATGATGCGGCGACGCTGCAGCGGCTGATCACGGCGTTGCGGAACGCGGGGGCGGTGCGGTCGGACGGGCACATGGCGGTGGATGTGGATCCGGTGAGTTTGTTGTGACAGGCGGGGGCGATCGCGAAGTGATGTGGTCTATTGATTTGCGGGCCGGCGTTGGATTGACTTGCGCTGATTGAATTGTGCAAGGTGATAGCGGATCCGGCGGGCGAGTTTGATTTCGCCCTGCGCGGCGGCCAGATCGGCGGCGCGTTGAGCGATGCGCCGGGCGTCAGCGAAGTTGCCGGCGGCGGCGTGGGCGGCGGCGAGGGTGTCGAGGTACCCGGGGGTCTGGTGGTTAATGATGTCGCAGGCGCTTTGGGCGAGGTCGAGGGCGCGCTGTGCGTGTTGGGCGGTGCGGTCGGGTCGGGTGGCGAGCGACCAGGCGGCGGCGTTGAGGGGCGCGGGCGCGCCGGGTTGGAGTTGGGCGGCGGTGGCCATGGATTCGACGGCGGCGTCGAACTGGTGTTGTGCGTCGAGCAGTGTGCCGAGGCGGTAGTGGGCTTCGGCATTGGTGGGATGGAGCACGGTGATCTGCTGATACAGATCGATGGCGCGGCGGGATTGGCCACGCTTGACGAAGAGCGCGGCGAGGTCGGACATGATCGGAATGTTGTCGGGTTGGTCGTTGAGTTGTGTTTGCAATTGCGCGATATCCCGATCCATCTTCCGGCGCGCGGTTCTCAGCATCTGGTCAGCGGCGCGGAGGTGCTGAGCGGGCGTGTCTAGCTGAAGTGCCTGTTCGAGGGTCTCGATCGCCTGGTCGATTCGGTCGGTCCGCGCCAGTGCGTTGGCGAGGTTGTCGATGATGCGGGCGTGCGAAGTGGACCCGGGCGGCAGATGGTTGAGGGCGGCGTGGAGATGACGGATGGCCCGATCGGTTTGGCCGGCCGAGATCAGCATGACGCTGAGATTGGTGCGGTAATCGGGGACGATGGGGGCGCGGCGGACGGCTTCGGCGTACCGGGCGAGGGCCCGATCGAAGTGGGGTTCGGCACGATCCGGATCGGGGGGTTGGGAATCTGCGGGGTTGGACAGCTCCATCCATTTTCGCCAGTGACGGTCGCCGAGCTTCTTGTGCATGACCACGGCGTTGGGGGCGACGTCGATGGCGTGGGAGAACACGGTGATGGAGTTCTTCCAGAAACCGGTTTGATGGAATGAGAGCGCGGCACAAGTGATGAGGACGATGGCGGTGAGCGCGGCGCTGACGGTCTGTGCGCGGCGGCGGTGTTGGGCGGTGGTGATGATCTCGCGGGCCGCGAACACGAGCATGACGGCGATGCCGATGGCGGGCAGGTAGGTGAAACGGTCGGCCATGGCTTGCGAGCCGGCCTGGGCGATGCCGAGGACGGGCACGAGGGTGCCGAGATACCAGAGCCAACCGACGATGAGGTAGGCGCGGCGGCGCGCCTGCCAGAGACACAGGGCGGTGACGATCAGGAGCAGGGCGGCGGCGCCGACGATCTGCCACGCGGCCCAGGGCTCGCCGCCGGGCAGATAGGGATGAGGATAGAGGAGGCCCAGATCGCTGGGCCAGAAGGTCTTACCGAGGTACCTGACGCAGGAGACGATCGCGTTGGCGAGGCTCTGCGTGAGTGGAAGCAGATGGCCGGCCGCGGTGGATCGCGTGCTGAATTGAAAGAAGTAGGTGGAGATCGCAGAGGCGAAAGACAGCGCGAGGAGGGGGAGTTTTTCCAGGATGAGCCAACCGATGGCATGAGTGCGATGGGGCGGCTGGGCTGTCGTGCCGGCATTTTCGCCGGCGAGGGCTGGGTGGGGTTGGAAGATTCGGACACGACGCAGGGGCCAATAGTCCAGGAGGATCAGTAGCGCGGGCCAGGTGACGAGCATGGGTTTGGTCATGAGCCCAAGCGCGAGCAGGGACCAGACGAGCAGGTACCGGGCGATCGCGGGTCGACGGGTGTAGTGGACGTAGGCCCAAAGGGTCAGCAGGCCGAAGCAACCGCTGAGGACGTCCTTGCGTTCGGCGACCCAGGCGACGGATTCGACGCGGAGCGGATGGAGGGCGAACAGGGCGGCGATGACCCAGGCCGCCCAGCGACGCCCGGTGAGGGAAGCGATGACGGCGTAGAGCAGGAGGGCGTTGATGACGTGGAAGATGATGTTGACGGCGTGGTGTCCGGCGGGATTGAGGCCGAACAGTTGGCAATCGAGCATGTGGGAGAAGCCGGTGAGCGGATGCCAGGCGCGGAGAGGATGGTCGCGTTCAAACGGCTGTTCGGTGATGAGCCATTTGATGCCGGCCCAGTTGAGGCCATCGCGGACGTGCGGGTTTTCGTAGACGTATTCCGGATCGTCCCAGGAGATGAACTCATAGCGGACAGCGCGGGCAAAGACGGCGGCGGTGATCAGGGCGAGCAGGATCAGGGCGGCGGCGTGTGATTTCATGAGGATGCCGGTGATACGCGCACGGTGATTATTTGCGGCGGGATCCGGGCCGCGTCTGATCATGGTATCGGCATCATTCGGACATCACGACACGAATCGGGGCGCAGCGCCATTGGCGCGGCTGCGGGGATGGTGGGGGATGTTGGCGAATCGGCCGCGGGTTACTTGACGGCGTCAATGACGGCCTCGGACACACTGTCGGCTGCCGGCGTGGTGTCGACGGGCGTGGTTGGCGTGGTTGTGCCGGTGGAGGCGACGGGATCGGGGCGGTTGGTGATGTAGGCTTCGATGACGTCGTCGGTGATATCGACGTGGGTTGCGCCGTACATGACGGGGTAGGTCTCGACGAGGACGACGTTCAGGCCGCGCTGACGTGCGGCGGACGCGACGTAGGGTTTCATTTCCTTCTGATACTGGGCGATCAGTTGGTTGCGCAGGTTGGCGATGAGCCGCCTGGCTTGGAGGCGTCCGGCTTGAAGGCGCTGGTTGGCGGCGTTGGCGAGGTTGGCCAATTGGGCGCTTTCGTCGTCGGTGATCTCTTCGTCTTCCTCGGCGACGGTGACCTGCTCATTGACCAGCGCCTGCAGATTGTCCTTCGCGACGCGAATCTGCTCATCGAACTGGGCGTTGCGATTCTGCAGGGCGACGGTGATGTCCTGGAGGCGACCGGTTTCCTCGGCGACGCGGTCGAGGTCGACGACACCGACGAGGGGATGCGGGGCGGCGGCCAGGGCCGAATCGGCGGTGGACGCGCCGGCTGAAGACGGGGAGGAAGAATCATCGCAGCCGACGGCGAAGAGCATCGCGGTGACGGTGATGAGGGTGAGGTACCTGGTCATGTTGGTTTCTCCTGACGGGTTTGATCGTTTCGCTGGTTCTGCTGCTCGAGAATGATAGCTTAATCAGACGGACTTGGGTTTGGCGGGCAGGCCGGTCCGGGCGGATTCGTAGACGGCGTCCATGAGTTGGCTGTGATAGATGCCGTGTCGGACGGTGGTGCGGAGTTCATCGAGTCCGAGGATGGCATCGACAAAGTTGCCGATGGGGGTGGTGTCGCGTCCGGGCATGTCGGGGTATTTGATCTGACGGGAATTGAGTCCGCCTCTGCATTGATGGATGTTGATCCATCCGCCGGCCCAGGGGTCGATGTCGACGCGGCCGTCCTCGAACATGAATGAGGCGTGGGCGCTGCTGGGAGACTGGCCGTTGATGGCGATGGCGGCGATGACGCCGTTGGCGAATCTGACGTTCATGGTGCCGTTAACATCGACGGGGGCGTCGAGGCAGTCGACGAAGGCGTGGACCTGTTCGACATCGGATTCGACGGTCCAGACGACGGAGTTGAGGGCGTGGGCGCCGCTGTCGTAGAGTTGTCCGCCGCCGGACAGGGCGGGGTCCTGACGCCAGGAGCCGACGGTGAAGTAGACCCACGGCTGGCTGAGGTAGGCGCTAATCACTTTGAGCCTGCCGAGTTCCTGGTTACGGGTGATTTCCCGAAGCTTGTGAAACTCGATGCTGCAGGGGGTGTTGTAGCCGACGGTGAAGACTTTGCCGGATGCTTCGACGCGTTTTTCGAGATCGATGGCGTTGGCGAGGTCGGTGACCATTGGCTTTTCGACGAGGACGTGGCAGCCGGCGTCGAGGGCTTCGACGCACTGTTGATGGTGCAGTGTGTGCGGGGTGTTGATGACGACGGCGTCGGGCTTGATTTTCTGGTACATCTTCGCGGCGTCGGTGAAGCGCGGGGGGGCGGGGGCGTGGTCATCGGCGAAGTGTTTGGCTTCGAATTTGTCGAGTGCGCCGGTGGCATTATCCATGAGTGCGACGAACTCGACGTTGCCTCGCTCGCGTCCGCCCACGATGTGTTTGCCGGCGATGCCGCCGCATCCGACGACGGCTACACGAATCGATTGCTTGTCAGGCATTGGATTTGTTTCATCCTTTGGGTTTTCGGGTTGGTGGGCGGAGATTGTGTTTAGACGACGGCGGGGCTGGCCATGGTGCGGGCCTCGCGGACGATGTCGGCGGTGCTCATGCCGATGTAGGCGAGCAGTTCGTTGGTGGATCGGCCGGACTTGGGGATGCGTCGGGCGTACATTTGCCGGACGGTCGCGCCGCCGCCTTCGGAGGTGAGTGCGTCTGCGACGGCGGACCCGTAGCCGCCGCCGTAGTTGTCTTCAATGGTGAGGACGGCGCCGCCATTGACCGCGGCGAGATCGCGAATGGCCTGTTCGTCGAAGGGTATGGAGTACAGATCGACGATGGTGGGGTTGACGTCGGCCCGTCGCAGATCGTCGAGCGCGTCGAGTGCGGCGTGGACCATGTAGCCGCTGGTGATGATCAGCAGGTCGTCGCCGTCGGCGAGGACATGGTGTCCGCCGAGGGGGAACTGCGTGTCATCGTCGTAGATGAAATTGCTGTCGGGGCGATGGGTGCGCATGTAGCAGGCGCCGTTGTGGGCGGCCATCTGGAGAGTGAGTCCGTAGGCGGCAACGGCGTCGGCGGGTTGCAGGAGGTAGGCGATGGGGTCGCCGTTGGCGCGGGCGGCGGTGGCGAATGATCTGAAGAAGGCGATATCGGGCAGGGACATCTGGCTTGGGCCGTCGGCGGCGAGGGTGACGCCGGCGTGGGAGCCGACGAGTTTGATATTCGCGCCGCTGTTGATGGCCATTTCGATCTGGTCGTAGGCGCGAGTGAAGAATTTGGCGAAGGTGCTGGCGAAGGGGATCTTTCCGCCGGCGGACAGACCGGCCGCGGCGGAGACCATGTTCTGTTCGGCGATGCGGCATTCGAAGTAGCGCTTGGTGAGTTTCTGGTCTTTCCAGAAATCCTCGGCGAAGGTGGAATTCTTGACGTCGGCATCGAGGGCGACGACGACGGGATTGGCGTGGCCGAGGGCCTGAAGGGCGACGCCGTAGGCGCGGCGGGTGGCCCACTTGCCGGCGTCGAGGGCGCTTTGTTTGCCGGCGGCGGCCATGGCGGCGGAGAACTTCGGCAGTTTCTTGATGCGTTTGGCCTTTGGGGGCTCGGCGGTGACGGGCGGGATGCGGAGGTCGCCTTCGGTCCAGTGTGCGCCGAGGAAGCGGCCGGTCTCGTCGAGTTCGCCAAAGACGGCGGGGATGTCGTCGGTCTCGATGGGTTTGCCGTGTTTGCCGTCGCCGTGCATGGCTTCGGCACCCCAGCCTTTGATGGTTTCGGCGACGATGGCGATGGGTTTGCGTGACTTGCCGGCGATGGCGCCGTGGGCCTCGAGGGCGGCGGCGATCTGGCTGGGGTCGTGACCGTTGATCAGGTGGACGGCAAATCCGATGGCTTTGAGCCGCTTGATCATTGACTTGGCGGATTGCTGGGGGCTGATGGGTTCGGACTGGGCGTAGGCGTTGGCATTGAAGATGGGGCAAGCGGCGGTGAGTTTGTGATCGACGATGAAATCGAGGGCTTCGGTGATCTGGCCTTCGCGGGATTCACCGTCACCGATGAGGCAGTAGATGCGTTTGTCGAGACGATCGAGTCGTGCGGCGGCGGCGATGCCGGCGGCGACGGACAGGCCCTGGCCGAGCGATCCGGTGGCGGCGTCGAAAAAGGGAAAGCCTTCGACTGGGTTGGGGTGTCCGTCGATGGCGGAATCCATCTCGCGCAGGGTCATGGCGTCGTCGCGGGTCATGGGGCGGAGGTCGGCGGGGTCAGCGCCGAAGTGGACGCCCAGGTCGGCGGCAGCGGCATAGACGATGGGGACGGCGTGGCCTTCGGAAAGGACGAGCCGATCGGAGGTGACGTTGGCGGGGTCGGCGGGGTTGTACCGCATGTGGTGGTACATGAGGACGGTGACGAGGTGCGCCAGCGAGGCGGCGGTGGTGGGGTGGCCTGAGCCGGCGGCGGTCGTCATGTCGATCGACAGTTTGGTTAAGTCGATTGCCTTGGCATGTACTGAAGCGTCGAACGCCATAGTCGGACCCCTGGTTGGACAGGATGGAATCGAGTCGAAACGGGATGGGATTATCGGGGATCGGTCGCGATGGGGCAACTGGGCGGGGGCACGGAATTCCGGTTCAACGGTCTGCTTCGAGAGGGATGGAGATCGGGGTTATCATTGCGATGGATGCTGCTGGTGCGCGCTGGATCGCGGAGTGGAGTTGGTGGCCGTGACGCCCGGCGCGATCGAGATGACCATCCATTGGAGGTGACCTGATGTCCGGTGTGCCCGATGCGACGGATTTCAATGGCCCGGTGCGGCGGATTCTGATCGTCGGTGGTGTGGCGGGCGGCGCGACGGCGGCGGCGCGCGCTCGTCGGATGGACGAACGTGCCCAGATCATCGTCTTTGAGAAAGACGGCTATCCGTCGTTCGCCAACTGCGGATTGCCTTATTACCTGGGCGGCGAGATTGAAGATCGAGACAAGCTGCTGGTGGCGCCGGCTGAGCTGCTGCGCCAGCGGTTGAAGCTTGACGTGCGCGTGCGCCATCAGGTGTTGAGCATCGATCGTTCGGCGAAGCGCGTCGAGGTGCTGGATCGGGATGCGGGCAAGACGTATGACGAGCCTTACGACAAGCTGATTCTGGCGACGGGTGCGGCGCCGATCGTGCCTCCGGTGCCGGGTGGTGATGCCGATGGGGTGTTCACGCTGCGCAACCTGGAGGACACGGACGCGATTCACACGTATCTGACGCAACGCCAAACGGGTCATGCGGTGGTGGTGGGCGGGGGGTACATCGGGCTGGAGATGGCGGAACAACTGCGGCATCGCGGACTGGACGTGACGCTGGTGGAGCTGGCGCCGCAGGTGCTGACGTTGATGGATGCGGAGATGGTCAAACCGATCGAGGATGAATTGAAACAGTATGGCGTGGCGGTGCGGATCAACACGCAGATTCAATCGATTGACCGTTCAGAGTCGGGCGGGATCGCGGCGGTGAAGCTTAGTGATGGATCGACGGTCGACTGTGACGTGCTGGTGTTTGGTATCGGGGTTCGGCCGAGCACGGAGTTGGCGCAGGAGGCGGGGCTGGACATTGGGGCATCGGGGGGCGTGGCGACGAACGAGTTTGGACAGACCGGCGATGCGGACATTTATGCGGTGGGTGATGCGGCGGAGTATCCGTACGGGCCGACGGGCGGTCGGATGCGTGTGCCGCTGGCGGGGCCGGCGAATCGCGCGGGGCGGATCGCGGGTCAGCACGCGGCAAGTGATGCGGCGGACGCGGCGGCACCGGTGATGGGCACGGCGATCGCGCGGATATTTGGATTGTCGGCGGGGTTGACGGGGCTGTCGATGCGCGCGGCGGCCAAGTTTGGATTGGGGGCGACGGCGGTGACGGTGATCGCGAACAATCACGCGGGTTACTACCCAGGCGCGACGCCGATTCTGCTGAAGCTGGTCTACGACCCGGGCACCGGTCGCATTCTCGGGGCACAGGCCGTGGGGGCGGACGGCATCGACAAGCGTATCGACGTGATCGCGACGGCGATGCGATTCGGGGCGAGCGTGCGCGATCTGGCGGGGGTGGACCTTTGCTACGCCCCGCCGTTTGGGTCGGCGAAGGATCCGGTTCACATGGCGGTGTTCGCCGCGTGCAATCAGCTTGATGGGCTGGTCAAGGTGAAGCAGCCGGATGCGGATCTGACGGGACTTCAGGTGGTGGATGTTCGGTCGACGGCGGAAGTGGAGCGGGCGCCGCTGGCAGGCACGGCGGGGGCGGATGTGGTTCACATTCCATTGGATGAGTTGCGCGATCGGCTCGACGAGATTGATTTGAATCGGCCGACGGTGACGAGTTGCGCATCGGGATTGCGCAGTTACAATGCGGCGCGGGTCTTGATTGAACATGGCGCCAGTGACGTGGCGAATCTGTCTGGCGCGGCGACGATGCGCCGTCATGCGGTGGACAAGATGGCCGACGTTCGCGCGGGCCGCGTCGATGCTTAGCGAGGTATTGCGATGAAGACGATCACGCCGGCGGAACTTGGGCAATTGATGCAGCGGAATGATTCGATTGATCTGGTGGACGTGCGGGCTCCGGCGGAGTTTCGGTCGGTTCACGTGCGCTGCGCGCGATCGATTCCGCTGGATCGGATCAGCGCAGAGGCGGTGCGGGAAGGGCGTGGGCCGAATGCTTCGGGGCCGACCTATGTCCTGTGCAAATCCGGCCAGCGGGCGAAGCAGGGGGCCGAGCGCTTGGCCGCGGCGGGTGGTGGTTTGGACCCCGTCGTGATCGAAGGCGGCACGGATGCATGCATCGCGGCGGGGCTTGAGGTGGTGAGCGGCGAGGGGTCGATGTCTCTGGAGCGTCAGGTGCGCATCGCGGCCGGGGGGCTGGTGGCGGTTGGGACGGTGCTGGCGGCGGCGGTGGATCCTTGGTTCTGGGTGATCCCGGGGTTTGTCGGCTGCGGATTGGTTTTTGCGGGGGTGACGGACACGTGCGCGATGGGGATGATGCTCGCGAGGTTGCCGTGGAATCGATAGACGGCGGGTGGGGTCCGGTTACAGGTTGATGGGGTGGAGGGCGAAGCGCGCGGGGGCGGCTACCCGGCATGGGCGATGGGTTCGCGGCGGAGTTCGGGGCGGTAGCGGAGCCATTCGGCGAGGGCGTCGGCGGTGAGGGGGTGATTGCCGATGCGTTCGACGGTGATGGCAGCGGCGGCGGAGCCGAGGTATCCGGCGGCGGGCAGGGGGAGTCCGGCGGCGAGGCCGAGGGTGGCGCAGGCGAGGAAGGCGTCGCCGGCGCCGATGGGATCGACGGCGTGGCGGGCGAGGCTGGGCAGGTATTCACTGCGGAGGCGGGAGGTGAACCACTGATCGGGATCGTCTTCGCGGGGGCGGAACAGCAGGCAGCCGCGCTGGCCCATGGTGACGGCGAGGTTGGGCACGCGGAGCTTCTGCATGAGGTGGTTGGCGACGGTGGGCAGGGATTGTTCGAAGTCGGCCATGGCGCCGCGCATCTCGCGCTCGGTAGGGGTGAGCAGGTCAGCACCGTGGTAGGCCAGGAGGGTGCGGCGGGCGCCGCTGACGTCGCCGGTGATGGTGTTGACGTGGAGGCGCAGGGTCTGCATGGCCTGCTGAAGCAGGGGCAAGGTGATCGTGCCGTAGCCGAAGTCAGTGAAGACGACGGCATCGGCCCAGGTGCGCAGCTCCGCGAGGGTGTGGAGCATCCGGCGCTCGGTTTCGGTATCGACGGGCTGGCTGTCGGCGCGATCGACTTTCAGGAGCTTCTGGGTTTCGACCAGGTAGCGCATCTTGTGCGGGAGAGTTTGGCGGGTGGGATAGGTGGTCTGCTCGATGCCCAGTTCGGTGAGCGCCGCGTGCATCTGTTCGCTGAGGGCATCGCGGCCGACGGTGGTGACCAGGTGCACGTCGGCGCCGAGTTGTTTGAGGTGGGCGGCGATGATGGCGGCGCCGCCGAAGTAGCTGGCCTGGTCGAGGGGGCGGACGGAGAGGATGGGCGCCTCGCCGGCGACGTCGGAGGCATCGCAGAAGATGTATTGATCGCTGATCGCGTCGCCGACGACGATGACCTGCTGGTTCGTGAAGTCGTGGCGGAGGTGGCGGACGAGGGACGAGGATTCGATGGACCATCGGCTGCACCAGGTGGCGAGTCGAGACGCGTCGCCGAAGCCGGTGTCGGCGAGGGTGCGGGCCATTTCCTGGATGATGGCGGTGGAGCTGAACACGACGTCGCCGGAGGAATAGATGACGCGGCCGCCGCCGTTTTCGACGGCGTTTTTTTCGCTGAGGAAGCCGGGGTGGTCGGAGTGCTCGTACTCGCGGCCTTTGACATAAACGTCGGGCTGCAGGGCGGCGATGATCGGCTCGCCGGTTTCGCCGTCGGCAATGACGACGTGATCGACGAATTCAAGGACGGCGAGGTTTTCGGCGCGGAGTTCCTGGGGGACGTAGGGTCGGGTGCCATCGGATTTTTCAATGGCGTCGTCGCCGGGGATCGAGACGATCAGGACGTCGCCCTGCTGGTGGGCGAACTGGAGATAGCGCAGATGGCCGGGGTGGACGATGTCGAAGCAGCCGTGGCAGAGGACGACGGAGCGTCCGGCGGCACGATGGTCGGCGGCGAGATCGGCCAGGTCGGCGGGCGGGCAGATTTTCCGCATGAGGTCGAGCTTCATAGGGGTGTTATCGGGCCATTGGGGTGGGGACTTTGAAAAGAATCTTGTTGATGCGGGGTGGCGCTCATCGCGGGGCAGGGCATTCATACGGACGGGCGGATTATGTGATAGTCTCGCCTGTCTGTTGTGGCTCACGTCTTACAGGGATGCATCATCATGACTGTGGAAGCGATCTTCGGGTTGCAGTTCGTGCTAAGTGTGGTCGTGATCGGTCTGCTGGTGAAGTGGCAGGTGGCGCCGTGGCTAGCGAAACAGACGTGGTGTCGGGCGTTGTTCTGGCTGACGGTGCCGCACGCTTTCCGGCATGTGGGGATGGTGTTTCTGGTCGACGGCGTGGTGGCGCGGCCGCTGAAGGAGAGCTTCGCGACGTATGCGGCGTACGGAGATCTGGCGGCGGGGGTGTTGGCGCTGGCGTCGCTGATCGCGCTGCGGACGGGGTGGCGTGGGGCGATCGTGGTGGTGTGGGTGTTCAATGTGGTGGGCACGGTGGATCTGCTGAATGCGCTGCGGCACTGGGGTGTGGTTCCTGATATGGGAGCGGCGTGGTACATCCCGACGTTTGTCGTGCCGCTGCTGCTGGTGACGCATTTCATGATTTTTGCGCGATTGATTCGCCGGTCGGCGTGAACAGAACGTGATCTTGTGTCCATCGGTTTGATCGGCAGCATCCTGAGCTGGAGGCACATGCGGCGGTGACGCAGCTGTCGGACGGCACGTTGATCGCGAGCCTGCAGATTGACGGGCCGGTGTCGGTCGTCAGGCGCGCGGTGGCATGCTTGCGGGAGATTGCGTTGGGGTGATGGGCGGGGTCGGGATTGTGATGCGCGGGCGACCTTGGGAAATCCCTGTTTCTTAGATTTCGATGTGTGATCCGGCGATGTATCGAGTACCGCCGAATCCGTTGCCGTCGTCGTCGGTGTAGTAGTAGGCGGTGAAGATCGTGCCGGGCGCGGTTTCGACCGCGACGTTGTAGCCAAGGTCGGGACCGGCGGAGTCGGCGCGGATGATCTGCTGATCGGACCAGGTGTCGCCGTCGTTCTCGGAGACAATCAGACCGATGCCGTAGGGCGGTTTGCGTCGACCGAATATCACGACGATGCGTCCGTCGGCCAATCGCAGGGGCCAGGGGGAGCGCAGGAACTTGCCGAACGCTTTGCGGCCGGACATGCGGTGTTGCTGTGGGACATTGACCCACGGCGATCGGCCCCAGCCGACGATGGGGCGCGTGTCGGACCAGGAGTAGCCGCCGTCATCGGAATGGCAGACTTGAATGGTGTCGCGTTGGCCGCCGATGTTCAGCGTGTAGCATTGCAGTCGGCCGGAGGGCAGGAGCAGCAGGGCGGCGTAGGCGGGGAAGCCGAGCCCGGTGGGGTCGTGGCAGATCATGGACAGGGGTTCCCAGGTCAGGCCGTGGTCGTCGGTGCCGTAGAGGGCGATGTGGTGGGGGTATTCGGTGGTATCGGTGGGCGTGCCGTCGAGGGGCGGATACATGTTGCCGGCGCTGTGGGACATCGCGCCCAGATGCGTGCCATCGGGCATGGCGATTAATGGGATGCCGTAGTGCGCCGAGGCGCTGTCGGTGCGGGGGTTCAGGAGGGTGGGGACGGATTCCCAGGTGTGTCCGCGGTCGGCGGAGCGCAGGGCGAAGCCGACGAGGCGCGGCGGATCGCAATCACTGATCCAGGTGAAGCCGAAGTGGATGGCGGTGTCGGGCGAGTTGAGGTCGATGGTGTCGCGCGGGGTCTGCGGGTCGCGTTTGGTTTGTTCGAGGTATTGGAGTTGGGCATCATCGGGGGTGGTGCGGTCGAAGACGACGACATCGTTGGCGCGATCCCAGGTGGCGCCGCCGTCGTAGGTGCGGGCGAGGATGACCTGGCTGCGCTGGTGGTACCCGCCGACGTCGTGGCGTACGTCGGGCCATTGCTTGTAAGCGCATGGCGCGCGGTTATAGAGCACGGCGAGTTCGCCGTTGCCGAAGTCGAAGATGCCTCCCTGGCGGGGATGGCCGGCGTAGCGGGTTTTGTCGAGGTCGATGACGGTGTGCTGGATGTTTTTGATCATGGTCGGGTGTCGGGACATCAGGTGCGGGGTGCATTGGCGGCAACAAACAGGACGCGGCTGTCGGGCGGGCAAATGTCCGGCTGAGGTCGCCGGCAGGTCTTGGCGCGGCGATTTGTCATATCATGATCCGATCATGATACAAGGCATCGTACCACCGATTCCCACGCCGCTGGCCGCCGATGAGCTTATCGACGTTGAGGCGACTCGGCGACTGGTCGAACTGAACATCCGCGCCGGCGTGGACGCGATCTGGGTGCTGGGCACGACGGGTCGATTTGATTTCGTGACGGATCGTGAGCAGTTGCGATTCGCGGAGCTGGTGGCGGAGCTGGTTGACGGGCGGGTGCCGCTGGTGTTGAACGTCAGCGACATGGGCACACGGCGGGTGCTGGATAAGGCGGCGCGGTTCGATCACCTGCCTTACGATGCGTACGCGGCGTTGTGTCCGTGGTTCCAGAAACTGAACCGGGGGGACATGACGGATTTCTATACGCAGTTGGCGGATGAGTTGAGTCGACCGCTGTTTATCTATAACGCGGAGTGGGTGGTGAACGTGCTGGACTTCGATCATCTGCGCGAGCTGGCGGCGCATCCGCGGATCATCGGGGCCAAGGACGTGATGGCGGATTACACGCGGTTGTTGGAATGGCCCCGCGCCGAGCGCGAGGCGGTGGGGTTTGCGTATCTGATCGGCGCGTCGCTGGTGGCGAGGTCGGCGGCGTTCGAGGCCGACGGGAGCGTGACGGCGCTGTCGGGGGTGTTCCCGGAATTGTGCGTGGCGATTTGGCGAGCGGTCGGGCTGGGTGATCACGAAGCGGCGTCGCGCCATGAACAGCAGTTCATGCAGTTGACCCGTGCGGTGGGGCTGGGGCATTCGATGGCGTGTCTGGATGTGATGTTTCGTCATCGTGGTCTGGGTGAGACGATCTGCGGGCATCCGATTTCGAGATTGGATGATGCAACAGCGCGGCGGGTGATTGATATTGTTGAGGCGTCTGGGGTGTTGACGTAACGGTGAGTTCGTCGAGACGGCCGCATCGCTCATCATCGGTCCCATGTGTTGCGCCGAGACCTGGCGATAGGCCTGCGAGGATTGCGCATCTATTGGGTCAGGGGCGGGGCGAGTTCGCAGCGTCCTTCATCGATGTCCTTTTGCCACTCGGGCTGCATTTCGACGCCCTCGCCGAGGAGGAGCTTGGGGGTGAAGTCGGTGATGGGGCGAATGCGATCGGGATGCAGGTTCTGAATGGATCGATACAGACCGCGTCGGCGGGGGCCGGTGGAGACGATCGCGTTTTGGGTGAGGGTCCAGTTGGCGTTGGCTTCACGGGCGGGGTCGAGCTTCTCGCCGGCGATGCAGACGCGATCGGGGAAGGGCACGTCGGTGTCCGCGACGCAATTAAGCGCTCCCCATAGCGTGGCGCCGCGCTTGGCTTCGGCGTTGGTCAGATCGATGAGGCGGCGTTGGCGGCGGTCGCAGCCTTCAAAGTAGGCGGCATCGATCGAATCCTCCGGAGATTCGCCTTTGATGCGGCAGACCTCTTGGGTGCGCTGCTGTTTGAATGCGTTGAGGTCGGGATCGAGATAGCTGCACGCGGTGACGCATACGGCTCCGGCGACGGTGGGCCAGCGGAAGGCCACGCGGCAGTTGGATTTCTCGACGGCAACGGCGTTGAGTTTGCGATCGACCCAGATCTGATTGTGGGGACCGTAGAACTCGCGGTAGCGCGTCATGAAGTCGACCAGCGCGTGAATATCGTCGAAGCATTCATCAGGGATCAGCTCGGTGGGATCGCAGGGGAAGCAGCACTGGGGTTCTTCATCCATGACCACGGCGCTGGATACCGATCCCTGGATCCAGTTGACCTTATTGTCGGCGGGAATGGGATCCAGTCGGGCTTTGGGGATGTGCTCGCGGTAATCGACGCGCGGCCAGTCATCGCGGTTGTCGCTGGTGGTCACGCCGTCCACACCGTCGGGGAAGAAAACGTTGGTGCATTGGGTTCGGCTGGAAATCAGGTCGTACCGTGCGGGGTGATGAGCGGTGACACGACGGGTGATGTAGAACCCGAACGAATAGCGATACGCGGCGGCGGCTGCATCGAGGCCCGATGCTTCGCAGAAACCTTCGCGCTCGCCGAGGTGGCGATCGATCAGACCCTTAGTTTCGGGGAACTCGGTGTAGTCGGGCTCGCAGGCGAGTCGTTCGGCATCGTAATCGCGCACGGCGGCGGCCATGTCGATATCGCCGAGGGACGGGTAGAGTTCCAGGTGGAAGGCGAAGTCGCGGTCCATCTGTTCGGGCAGGCCGTCGGCGTTGCTTCCCGCTTCGCGGCCGCGTTGCCGGCCCAGTTCGCGCATGTCCATTGGTGAGTCTCCTGTTGACCAGAGGTCCGGGCCGCGGCGGCGTGTGGCGGCCACACCGCCGGGCCGGTACGGGGCGATCATCGTATCCGATCGACCTGGGACGTGTGATGGCGATGGGCGACACCGGCTGGAAATAGGCATCGAAAAGGGACCCACCTCGGGGGGCTGATCGGCGCTGAAAAGGGACCCACCGTAGCGACC
>NYZD01000039.1 GCA_002685935.1 Planctomycetaceae bacterium
CAGCATCGCCTCCCGTCGGCCGATCAGCGCGCTGCTCCGTCGGCTCCACCACCACAGCCCCGACCCCAACGTCGCCCCGATCCCCGCGCTGAGCATCAACGCCAGCGCCGCCGTACCCTCCCGCGCTTCGTCCATGATCACGCGCGACAGCGACCACGCCCCGATCGCGACCAGCAAGCCGCTCAGCGTCAGCAAAAGCAACGCGAACTGTTTGAACGCGCACCGATAGTTCAAAAAGTGTCATCCCGTGGTGAACAGTTGAGTCAACTTCTCTTCCATGCCGTGACGTCCAATCACCAGAACCACGTCGCCGGCCTGAAGACTGGCATCCGGCAGCGGCACGCGAACTTCCTGCTTCCGTTGCACCGCCGCAATCATCCAGTTTGGTGATAGCTTCACCGTCGCCAGCGGCTTACCCACGATCGGCGCGCCCGGCCGAACCACCATCCGGTACACGTTGATGATCCCCTCCGCCAGCGTCGCCACGCTCTGCAGCGCCGATTCATCAATCGCGCCCAAAATTTCCCGTGCCGCCAACATCCGTGGCGTGTACGCGTAATCGATCCCGATCGGCTTCAGCAGTCGCAAATAGTTCGGATTCTCGACCACCGCCACCGCCGTCTTCACACCCATGCTCTTCGCCCACGCGCAGCGCAGGATATTCTGCTCGTCATCGTCGACCAGCAGCCCGACAAACGCGTCAGCCTGCTCAAGATGTTCTTCGTCGAATACCGATCGATCTGTCGGATCCCCGTGCAGCACCGTCACCCATTCCAGCTTCGACGCCAACTCCTCTGCTCGCGCTCGATCCTCCTCAAACAGCCGAATCGACACGTTCGACCCGCGCAGCGTCCGACACAGCCACACCGACGTCGCCGCCCCGCCCATCAGCACAACCCGTTGCCGGCCAAGATCGGCCACGTCAAACGGCTTCTTGCCCCGCTCAAACACATCCGTGTTGCCCACAAGCACGATCGCGTCATTCGCTTCCACGATCGTCGCGCCGTCCGGGATAAACGCCTCGTGCCGCCGCGTGATCACCGCCACCCGCATCCCCGGCGGAATCGCCAGATCAGACAGCGCCTTGCCCACCGCCTTCGCGCCCGGCGCCACGCCGAACTCCTGCATCTCCACTTGCCCGCGGGCGAAGCTCTCAACCGCCATCGCCCCGGGATTGCGAAGCATCGATCCGATCGCCTGCGCCGTCGCATAGTCCGGGCAGATCATCTGGTCGATGCCAAGAGTTTCGCAGTAGTCCAGGCCCCGCTGATCGAAATACGCACTGTGATGTACACGCGCGATGCACTTGCGCGCCCCCACGCCCTTCGCCACCGCCGCCGTCAGCAGATTGATCTCGTCGGCGCTGGTCGCGGCAATCAGCAGATCCGCATCGCTCGCCCCCGCCTCCCGCAACAGATCCGCGTTCGCGCAGTTCCCCGTCAGCGTCGCCAGATCCATTGTGTCCTCGATCGCCGCGATCCGCTGCGCGTTCAGATCCAGAACCGTGATCTTGTGACCCGCCGCCGTCAGCACCTGGGCCGCATGCGTGCCCACCTGACCGGCCCCGCAAATGATGATGTCCATAAGCCCACTCCCCGCCGATTTAGACGCGGCGGCGCCCGCCCATCAACCGACTTCCGCAACCAATTCCACCTCCACCGGCGAGTCCAGCGGCAGGGCATTCACCCCAACCGTCGCACGAGCATGCTTGCCCCGGTTGCCGAACAGTTTCTCCATCAATTCGCTCACGCTGTTGCCCACGATCGCCTGATCGTGAAAACCGTCATCGCTCTGGACAAAGATCCCCAACCGGACGATCCGCTTCAACCTCGTCCAGTCGCCTTCCAGATGACTGCCCAGAACCGCCAGCAGATTCAGCGCCGCCTGTGTCCCCGACACCTTCGCCTGTTCCACCGTTACCTGCGACGGCACCCGTCCCGTCTGCTCAAGCCGCCCGTCCTTCAGGGGCAACTGCCCGCTGATGAATACCAGGTTTCCCGTCTGCACCACCGGCACGTACGCCGCCACCGGCTTCGGCGCCGCCGGAAGCGCCAGACCCAATGCCGCCAGCCTCTGATCAAACGTTTCCGCCACGTCGCCGTCCTTTCAGTAGCCGCAACGCGTCAAATCGATCCCCGAAGCCTACCACGCCGATGGCCCCGCTCAAACTCTAACTGGCCCGGCAACATGATCATTCGGACGTGATTCGCTCGCCAGGGATGCCTCCGGGCACTTCACAGTTCGTCACCCGTCCCGATCGCCGTGCCCAGCGCGCTGGTGACCTGCTCCACCGTGTACGCGTCGGAACTGAACACCACCCTCCCGTCGCGCCCGTAGATCACCAGATACGGAATGGCCCGGCGGCCCACCTCCACCAGCTTCCTCGAACCCGCCTCATTGTTCCCGGTGATGTCCACCTTGATCGCCGCCACATCATCACGATTCAGCAATGTCGTCACTTCCGACCGATGCAGCACCGCCTGCTCCAGCGCATGGCAATTCAAACACCACGCCGCCGTGAACTCCAATACCACAACCTTGTTCGACATCTCCGCCGCTTCCAACCGTTCAGGCGTAAAGTAAATCCAATCGATCGGCCCGCGATCCGTCAACCGAATCCCCATCGCCGTCCCACCCGCAATCAGCAACACACCCAACCCCGTGAACACCACGCGCGGCCACACACAGGCCTTCGCATGCCGCAGCGTTTGCACCGCCAGCCACCCGCCGGCCAACGCGATGAACACACCCACAACCCACCAATACAGCCGGCTCGGCGGATCCGGCGCCTCCACCGTCCAGCCCGCCACACCCGTGCCCACGAAATACGTCCCCGCCGCCAGCATCAACAATCCCATCACCTGCTTGATCACCGCGCTCGCCGGACCTGTCCGCGGCACTCGATGCACCAACGCCGGCCAGGCTGACAACACCAGATACGGCAGCGCCATCCCAATCCCGATCGCCGCGAACGTCGCCCGCGTGATTGCCGGGTCCGGCTGCGTCGCCGCCCACGCCGATGCCGCCCCCATGAACGGCGCCGTGCACGGCGTCGACAGGATCGCCGTCATCACCCCGAATCCGAACGACCCCGCCAGCGTATCCTGCGACGGATTAATCGCATACACCACCTTCGGCAGCCGCACCGAGAACAAACCCATCATGCCCACCGCCATCATCGTGATGATCGCCCCGACCGTCACCGTGAACTCCGGCTTCTGCATCAACGCGTTGGTCGTCTCGAAATCCCGGATGCGCCAGATTGCCTCGGCCAGCCCCAGCCAGAACACGACAATCCCCAACGACATGCTCAATCCCAGCACCAGCGTCCGCCGCCGGCTCCCCGCCGCCTGACTCAACCCCATGATCTTGATCGGGATGACCGGAAGCACACACGGCGTGAGATTCAACAGGAATCCACCCACCGCCGCGACCACCAGCAGCATCCATGTCACGTCCGGGTTGATCTCGAAATCCCAACCGAAAAACGGAACCCGCAATCCGCTTGTCGGGTCCGGCATCCGCGCGAACAACTCAACATGTGTTGGCGTGATCGGCGTGCCCGGCTCAACCACCGTCAGCGCGACTCCGATCTGCTCGACCGTCGCCTTAAAACAGTTCCTGTCGTCACAGGCCTGCGTGGTCACCTGAATCGCGAGATTCAATTCACCCGGTGCCGCCGCGCCGGTCACCGATAGCGGAATGTAAATCGCTGTACCGTCGCCGTACGCCGGGATCAGTTTCGTGCCTCGCGGCGTCTGGAACGGAACGCGAATCGCCTCCGGATACAGCGGCGTGCTCGCCTGCACCACGTCCGGCTGGCCGATCAACTCCACCGTCGTCGCGATCAGATTCTGATCCTCCAGGCGGTGTGCCTGAACGTGATACGGTTCCTCAATACCGAGCACCACCGCCAACGTGATTTGCCCCCCCGGCTCAACCCCCGTTGCCGACCAGACATGCGACACGCTCACCGGATCGAATTCGAAAATGTCCGGATCCAGGTCCAGATCCAGGCCCATATCGACCTGCGCCGCCGCCGGGCACGCAAGCATCAACAGAATCAGTGTGAAAGCTCGAACCATGCGCGAAAAAGGCCCCGATCCTCCCCGGGTCATCACGTCCATGGATTGTAGTCGGCTCGATTTGCCGCGCCGAGTAACCATCCTGCCTCAAGACCCACCTCCCCCCCGTCCGATAAGACTTCCATGAACGATGTACTCGGCCAGTCCGAGATTGATGCGCTACTCGGCGCCGTCACTGACGATGCGGCGCCCCTCGACCAGGCCGACGCACAGTCCCCGCCCGACCTCCTGTCCGCCGAGCAGTTCCGCGACCCCACCATCGAAATACGTCCCTACGATTTCAAACGCCCCGAACGCGTCAGCAAAGACCAGATCCGCGCGCTCCAGGCCCTCCACGACACCTTCGCTAGAAACTTCGGCGCATCAATGAGCGGCTTCCTCCGCACCATCGTCGAAGTCAACACCTCCAGCATCGAACAGCTCACCTACGGCGAGTTCATCCAGGGACTGCCCAATCCCACCTGTTTCAATCTGCTGGATTGCGAACCACTCGAAGGTCAGATGTGCCTCGAACTCAGCCCCCTGATCGTCTATCCAATCATCGATCGACTGCTCGGCGGATCCAGTGCCGATCTGTTTATCCCCCCCCGCCCGCTGACCAAAATCGAGTCCCGCCTCGTCACCAAGATCACCGATCGCGCCCAGGCAAATCTCACCGAAGCCTGGGCCGGCGTCATGCCCATCAACTTCCAACTCGCCGAAACCGAGTCGAGCCCCCAGCTCGTGCAGATCGTACCCCCCAACGAAGTCGTCGTCGTCGTCGGTTTTGAAATGAAGATGGGCGATCGCGCCGGCACCATGAGCCTCTGCATCCCCTTTAACCTGATCGAACCCATCATCGACGATCTCGCCAACCAGGGTTGGGATGCCTACAACCGCGGCAAACGCGATCAGCGCATCCAGTCACGCATCGTCGAGAAGCTCGGAAAAGCCCCCCTCAACGCCGCCGCGGTCCTCGCCGAAACCGCCATCACCGTCGACGACCTGCTCAATCTTGAGCCCGGCGACCTGATCATGACCGACAAACCCGACGCCTCCCCCCTGGTCTTTACCATCGAAGGCAAACGCAAATTCATCGGCCACCTCGGACAGATCAAAGGCAAACGCGCCATGCAGGTCCAACGCCCCATCACCGAACACGATCGCGTCTGATCCCTCCCGCGCTTCCCTCCGTTCCGGTTTTCCGCTTCCGTCCCAAGATCCTCCCGTTCTTCTTGGTGTTCCTCCTATCCCCCTCTGCTCTGCTGCCGGCAAATCCCCTCCCCCTTCGTGATCTTCGTGACCAATCCCGCTCCGCCTACATCCGCCGCAGCGGAAACAACGTCACGCTCGCATGCGCATTGCCCAGCCGCTCCGTGATCGCGAACGCCCGTGTGATCGGATGTGCCACCGGATACCCCCGCCGCAGCGCCTCCCGCTCCCATGTCAACAGGTCGTGTTCCGCGATCGCCGCATCCGTCGTGAACAGCACCAGCATCAATCCCGCCAGGTGAATCAACCCATCGCCCGCCAGTTTCTTCATGTCCTGCCGCACCGGGCTCAGCATCTCCGCGCTATACCTCGCAAACGCCCCCTCCGTCGTGAACATCGACACCGTCTTGATCTCCATCCAGAACGCCGCTTCCAACGGTACCGCGTCCGGCGGCGCAAACAACGTGTCCGCCGCCTCCGACTCCTCAAGCGGCTCTCCATTCGGTGTCAGCACCACATCGCAACGCTTCCCCTCCGATCGCCGCCTCCGTCCCACGCGATCCGACGGAAATCGCTCCTCCGGCCAAACCCCATATCCCGCCCCCCGCAACGATTCCTGAATCAGCGGATGCAATCCCAACTCGTCCCGCGCATCAATCCCATATACCGCTCGCTCCAGATCATCCTGATCCGCCCGCTGGCGCAGCCCGCTCGCCACCGCCTCCACAATATCCACCAGGTCCCATTGCACCATCCACAAATTGTGATCCGCCGCCGCCCACCTGTCGACCCACCCCAGAAGCCATGCCGCCCCATTGCCGCTATCCTGCCGGACGCCATGCAAATCGGTTGGTTCGATCACGACGTCTTCCTCGATCACGACACCGGTCCCGTTCACCCCGAGCGCCCCGATCGCCTCCGCGCCGTCCGTCGCGCCCTCAACGAACCACACCTGTCTGATAGTCTCGACCGCATCGAACCCACCCCGATCGACCCCGCCGCCCTCGAGTCCATCCACACCGCCGACTACATCCAGCACGTCCGAACCGCATGTGAATCCGGCGATCACTTCCTCGATTCGCCTGACACCGTCATCTGCCCCACCAGTTACCAGGCCGCCCTCACCGCCGCCGGCGGCGCCACCGCCGCATGTGATGCCGTGATGGCCGGCCAATGGCCTCGCGCCTTCTGCTCGCCCCGTCCCCCCGGTCACCACGCCGAAGCCGATCACGCCATGGGCTTCTGTCTGTTCAACAACATTGCCCTCGCTGCTGCGCATCTCATCGATCGGCACCACCTGGCCCGCGTCGCCATCGTCGATTTCGATGTCCACCACGGCAACGGCACCCAACACGCCTTCGATCACCGCGCCGACGTCCTGTTCATCTCCCTGCACGAGCACCCCGCCTACCTCTTTCCCGGCACCGGCCACGCACAGGAGATCGGTCGCGCCGCCGGCCAAGGCTTCACCCTCAACCTGCCCATGACCCCCGGCGCCGGTGACGACAATTACGAATCCGCGTTCGTCCAGCAGGTCATCCCCCGCCTGCGCGAATACCAGCCCCAGTTCCTATTGATCAGCGCTGGCTTCGACGCCGCCGTCGAAGACCCCATCGCCCACATCCAACTCACCGCGCCCATGTTCGGCAAAATGACCGACCAACTCCGCCAAATCGCCGACGACCTCTGCCACGGTCGCATCATCAGCTTCCTCGAAGGCGGTTACGACCTGGGTGCCCTCCAGCGCGGTGTCACCGCACACGTCGCGTCACTCGCGACCTGAGCCCGCCGCCCCCGCGCGTCGCCATATCCCACACCATGCGCTATCATGCGGCCCATGACCGCACCGACCAGGGACAAACCCGAGTGGTACGCCGACGGCCTCACCTTCTCCTGTACCCAATGCGGCAACTGCTGCACCGGCCCGCCCGGCTACGTCTGGTTCACCGACGAGGAACTCGACCAGATGGCCGCCTTCGCCCACATCACCCCCGATCAGTTCCGTGATCTCTACGCCCACAAGGTTGGCCGACGATGGACCCTCAACGAACGCAAAGTCAACGGCAAATACGATTGCATCTTTCTCAAACGTGATGACGAAGGCAAAGCGCTCTGTGGCATCTACGACGCGCGCCCCATGCAGTGCCGCACCTGGCCCTTCTGGCCTGACAACCTCCGCAGCACCCGCGCCTGGGATAAGGCCGCCAAGGGATGCCCAGGCATGGCCGCAGGCAAACTGGGCGAAGGAAACCTCTACCCCGTTGAACAAATCCGAATCCAACGCGACAAGACCCCCGTCTGACCCCGCCGATCCCACCCTCTGGCGACAGTGGCACGCCGCCGCCGCACTGCCCGTCGTCGATCGTGCGATCCGCGATCTGTACCGCCGCCTCGATGTCGAAGTTGCCTCACACCATCCCGTCTGCCGGCAGTCCGGTCGCTGCTGCCACTTTGATTCCTACGGCCACCTCATGTACGTCACCGGGCTCGAAGTCGCCTGGCTTCTGCGTCACCCCGCCGGCCGGCCCCCGATCCAAAAACCGCAGCGCGCCCAACTGCCCCAACTCGACAGCTGCCCCTTTCAGATCGACGGCCTGTGCTCCGTCCACGCCCTCCGCCCCACCGGCTGTCGCGTCTTCTTCTGCGATCCCACCGCCCGCCAATGGGAATCCGCCGTCTACGACGGCTACCTCCACGACCTCCGCGCCCTCCACGATCGCCACCACCTTGACTATCGCTACATCGAATGGCGCTCCGCCCTCCGTGATGCACTCGCGGCGCTCAAACCCCACGTGACCGGTGGCGGGCTATAATCCTCGATCCATGATGCCCTCGCGGACTCACCCATGATCATCCACACCCAGGCCTTCGCACGCGCCGGGTTGATCGGCAACCCCTCCGATGGTTACTTCGGCAAGTGCATCTCGATCATCGTCCGCAATTACGCCGCCCAGGTCACCTGCTGGGAATCACCAACTCTCCGCATCGTTCCTCAAGTCAGCGATCGCCTTGAGTTCCGCAGCCTCAAGGACCTGACCAACGACGTTCAACTCCACGGCCACTATGGCGGCATCCGCCTCATCAAAGCCTCCATCAAACGTTTCCACGCCCACTGCATGCATACCGGCATCGACCTGCCCGACCGCAACTTCACCATCGAATACCAGACCAACATCCCTATCCGCGTCGGCCTGGCTGGGTCCAGCGGCATCATCACCGCCACCATGCGCGCCCTCATGCAGTTCTATGATGTCGACATCCCCCAACCCATCCTGCCCAACCTGATCCTCAGCGTCGAAGTCGACGAGCTCGGCATCGCCGCCGGTCTCCAGGACCGCGTCATCCAGGTCTACCAGGGCGCTGTGTTCATGGACTTGGGTAAGGACTTCATGGATCAACACGCCCACGGCCAATACCAGCCGCTCAAGACCGCCAATCTCCCGCCTCTCTTCGTCGCTTATCACGACAACCTCTCCGAAGGCACCGAAGTCGCCCACAACGATCTCCGCAGCCGATACAACCGCGGCGACGCCGCTGTCCGAGACGCCATGGTTCAGTTCGCCGATTACGCTCAACAGGCCCGCGACCACATCGAGGCCGGCCGAGGTGCCGACATCGCCCCGCTGATGGACGCCAACTTCGATCTCCGCGCCAGCATCTGCCCCATCAGCGACGGCAACCGCCAACTCGTCGACACCGGCCGCCAACTCGGTGCCGCCGTCAAATTCGCCGGCTCCGGCGGGGCGGTCATCGGCGCATACGATGGCGATCCTGATCGCCTCCGGCGCCTCACCGATGCCTACGCCGCCTTCGGCGCGCACCTGATCGTCCCGGATGTCGACTAAACTTCACCCACCACAGCATAGGCAAAAGCGATCAGCATGAAACGCGTCACAAAAGCCGTCATTCCTGCCGCCGGCATGGGCACCCGATTCCTCCCCGCCACCAAGTCCATGCCCAAGGAAATGCTGCCCATCGTCGACAAGCCCGTCCTCCAGTTTGTCATCGAAGAAGCCGTCGCCGCCGGCATCGACGATATCCTCATCGTCACTGGCCGCGGCAAGGGCGCCGTCGAAAACCACTTCGACTTCAACCCCGAACTCGAGGAGTTCCTCCGCAACACAGAAAAAGTCGACCTCATCCCCAAGGTCCAAACCATCGGACAAGGCGCCGAGATCCACTACATCCGCCAGAAGCGCCAGCTCGGACTCGGTGACGCCATCCGCCTCGCCCGACATCACGTCGGATCCGAGCCCTTCGCCGTCCTCCTCGGCGACACCATCATCCATCCTCCCGCCGGCAGACCCCCCGGGCTCCGCCAACTCCTCGACGCCTACGAGCAGAAGCAAACCAGCGTCGTCGCCGTCCACCAGGTCCCCCGCGAACACGTCACCCGCTACGGCATCGTCGACGGCCAACCCGAACCCGACAACCCGCGCCTCGTCCATCTCCGCCAGCTCGTCGAAAAACCCGCCGTCGACAAAACCCCCAGCGATCTCGCCATCGCCGGCCGATACGTCTTCGACGCAGAAATCTTCGCCTGCATCGACGAAACCACCGAAGGCGTCGGCGGCGAAATCCAACTCACCGACGCCATGAACCGCCTCGCCC
>NYZD01000040.1 GCA_002685935.1 Planctomycetaceae bacterium
CGCCGCCAACTGCTTTAGACATTGCGGCTATACGCTACACGTGGAATAGATGCGCGCTAGGAGCAAGAGGACCGGCCCGCCGGCGGCGGGGACGGGAATGGCGGCGCCGAGCGCGAAGGGCGAGAAGGTGTCGGCAGCGACGGTGATCGTGTTGTTGAGCGGATCCTGGGCGAGGACGGGCAGGAGGTGCCACTGATCGGCGCCGGCGTCGAAGTGCCAGAGGCCGAGGTCGGCTTCGTCGAATCCCAGGTGGAGGAGCAGTTCGTCGTATTCGAGGGTCAGCTCGGTGGTGCCGGTGAAGCCGAGTTGGTCGGTGACGATGTCCCAGAGCTGGATGTTGTCGCCGAATGGGGCGACGAGCGCGCCGGGGGTGTGGGCGTTGTGGAATGCGTTGGCGGTGAGCACTTCATAGTTGATCTGTACGACGCCGCGGGCGTTGACCTGTGGGAAGTTGACGCTGGCGGTCATGGTCTGTCCGGCGGTGTTGGTGGCGACGGTGATGGGGACGGCGACGCCGGCGGGGGCGGGGGGGGACTTGGCCGAGGCCGTAGGGGGTGAGGACGGCGTGGTGGATCTGCACGCTGGCGGGTCCGACCTCGATGCGTCCGGCGACGAGGATCTGGCCGTACTCGTTGATGTCGCGGGCGTTTTGGAGTTCCTGCCAGTTGCCGGAGGGGTCGTTGACGTGATCGAAGAGGGTGACGAACCCGTCGGTGGGGTCCCACATCGCGGCCGCATCGGCCGCGGCGATGGCGTACCAGCCGACGATCTGGCCGAGTTCGTTGACGGCTTCGGCGTCGGAGCTGTGGGCGGTGGGAAAGGCGGCGTTGACGGGCGCGTGCAGATCGGTGATTTGATAGGCGGCGCCGACTTTATCCCAGCGGGCGGCGTGGTAGGTCAGGTCGAGGAAGGTGCCGCCGCCGACGACGAGGCGGTTGTTGGAGATGTCGTTGGCCCAGGTGCGGGGGAAGTTGGCGGTGGCGCCGGGGATCAGGCCCAGGTCGTGCTGTGTGCCGCCGCTTTCGATCACGTGTCCCTGTTCGAATCCCAGGTCGTTGCCGGCAAAGTCGCCGCCGTCGTTGATCGCATTGGGGTGAGCGAGCGTCGGGAAGGAGGCGACGGTGGTGTTGTTGACGGGATCGGCGGGGTCGACATTCCAGACGAGGCCGGGCTTGCCGTTGATGAAGGGGTCGTTGCCGATGGCGTGTCCGGCGACCTGGCTGCCGGCGTTGATGGAGCTGGCCCAGTTCTGGGCGACGGAGAGCCCGCCGATGATGGTCAGGTCGTACATGGTGCCGCCGGCGTAATAGAACGCGTGGCCGGTGGTGTTGCCGGGGAGGAATCCGCTGGAGCCAACGACCTGGCCGAGGTCGTTGATGTCGCGAGCGGCGCTGCTGTCGCCGCCGAGGGTTCCGAGGGGGGTGATGGTGCCCTGGTCCCACATCCAGGCCGTGGGGTGCGCGGCGTCGGGGATGCCGACGACCTGGGCGAAATTGTTCATGGCCATGGGGGCGTCGCGCGGGCCGCCCGACGCCACGGGAATGTGTTGGATGGTGTATTGGGTAGCACCGGCCGAGCTGATGAGGATGCCGACACAGGCCAGAGCCATGGACGCACCGAGACGTGATTTACGAATCATTCCTTTCTCCATCGACAACGAGCGGGGGGTGGATCCTCCTCGCCTCCTGTCATTAGTGGATCATAATATCCGCAAGTTCTGATTGGGTCAAGGGTTTTCCGGGGGGTCGGTTGGGCGGGGTGGTGGCACGTTTTTCCGGGCGATTGCTGTGGCGGATTGGGGCGATGGGCGGGTCCATCACCAGGCCCTCGGCGGGACGAGATTGGTCAGGTTTTAGTGATTTGCCCCGGTGGGTTGGCGGGGCTACGGTGAAGGTCTCGAAGGTTGACGCATGAACGATCAGAACCCACCGAATCCGCCTGACGATCCGAACACACCCCCGCCACCCCCGGAGCCTCCGGAGCCCCCGGAGTCGGGTGGTGAGGGTTCGTCGGGCGGTGATCCGGGTGAGGGCGGATCGGGTGACGGGGCGACTGGTGCGGGGAATGGGATGACGCAACAGATCCGTCATCAGCAGGTCAGCGCGCTGGTGCCGGAGCACGTGGCGCGGGGGGTATTCAGCACGGGCGCGATTGTGCTGACGGGTCAGCAGGAATTCATCCTGGATTACATCGTGGCGATGACGCGTCCGCATCAGGTGGTGGCGCGGATCATTATTCCGCCGCCGATCATGCCGAAGATGGTGCAGGCGTTGAAGACGAATCTGGAGAATTACCGAAAGCGATTTGGCGAGCCGCCGACGTTGCCGAAGCCGGCGCAGCCGGCGAAGCCGCCTTCGTTCGAAGAGGTGTATGGACAGTTGAAGCTGCCGGAGGACGTGGTTAACGGGATTTATGCGAACACGGTGATGATCACGCACACGCCTTCGGAGTTCTGTTTTGACTTTATTACGAATTTCTATCCGAAGTCGGCGGTGGCATGTCGGGTGTATCTGTCGGTGCCGCAGGTGCCGCGTCTGCTGGAGACATTGGAGCGGGCGTTCGCGCAGTTGAAGCAGCGGGTGGAGCAGGCCCGCCAGCAGCAGGCGCAACAGGCGCTGACGGATCAACAGATCGACGAACTGTTCAATCCACCTCCGCCCCCACCCCCGCCCCCGGAGTCGCCGCCGGAGACTGGGCCGGATGGACTAGCGGATGGGGGGTCGGATGATTCGACGGAGAAGGGGGGATCGTAGAATTGGCGATTGGCGGGATCGATCCCGGCCGGTTGGGAGCGGAGCCGCTTTCTGACGGTCGCGGCGCGCGGGAGATTTCACGCGGCGCGGAATTGTTGGGGAATATTTCTGATTAGTGCGGTAAAATGTTAGGCGTGCAAGATTAAGGAGCGCGTGATGCTGACGGATGTGGTGAAAGGACTGCCACAGTTTTATACGCAGGTGATTGGGTCGTTGCCGCGGCCGAAGGTGGTGCGGGAGCTCCTGTCGCGGCGGGATTCGATGGAAGCGGGGGAATATCGCGCGCGGATGGATGAGATGATCACGTTCGCGATTCGTTTGCAGGAGACGGCGGGGCTGGACGTGGTGAGCGATGGGGAGTGGCGGCGGGTGCAATACACCGATGAGTTCCTGGATCGGATCGGGGGTTTCCCGCTGGCGCGGCACTACGAGCATGCGGGTGAAAAGAAGGTGCATCGCGTCTCGACGGAAAAGATCCAGGCGAGCGATCCGGTGTTCGTGGAGGATGCGAAGTTTCTGCGGGCGCAGACGGATCGGGTGACGAAGTTCGCGTTGCCGAGCCCGTTCCTGGTGGGGATTCGGTATTGGCATCCGGATTATTCGACGGATGCGTATCCGACGGTTCTGCATCTGATGGAGGACTTGTCGGACGTGCTGGGTCGCGAGGCGCGGGCGCTGGCGGAGGCGGGGATCGACATCATTCAGTTGGACGATCCGGCGATGACGTATTTTTGCGATCGGGCGCTGATGTCGGCGGGGGAAACGCACGATGATCGACTCAGACAGCAGTGGGATATTGAGACGCAGATGCCCGAGGCGGTCGGGTTGATCAATCGGATCTTTGAGGGTGTGAAGGCGATGACGCATCTGCACTGTTGCCACAGTGTGTATAAGCGGTCGAGCGACGTGACGGGTGATTACAAGCCGATCCTGCCGCGGCTGAGCGAGGCGAAGATCGATCAGGTGAATCTGGAGTTTGCGTATCAGGGCACGGGGGACGCGAGCGATCTGGACGTGCTGCCGGATCATTTGCGGGTGGGGATGGGCGTGGTGGACGTGCGGGGCGAGCGGATTCAGACGGTGGAGGAGATCGCCGCGATCGGTGCGGCGGGAGCGAAACGAATTGACGCGAAGCGGATCGCGCTGAACCCGGACTGCGGGTTCGCGCCGGACTCCGGTGAGCCGCCTTCGATTGATGAGGCGTTCGAGAAGTTGTGCAATCTGGCGGCGGCGGCGCAGCGGTTGCGCCAGAGTGCGGCGTGATTTGGGAAGTTGTGTATGGTCCGAACGGCTGAGCATCACATTGACGAGGCGGTGGATCGGTTGCTGATCTTCAGTGATCTTCACACGTTTTTGTCGCCGCTCCGGGCGATGGATGCGGTGCGGGCGGGGTATGGGGGTCGCGAGCAGGTGATCTTCAACGGGGACAACTATCACGGGGGGTTGCAGCCGATCGAGACGACGCAGTGGATCATGGATCACGCGGGACCGTTGGCGACGTTGGGCAATCATGATGAGGCGATGCTGGCGACGAAGGGGGAGGGGGGCGTGTCGCCGCCGCCGTGCACGGAGCCGGGCGCGTATCAGGTGTTGAGCGCTGAGCAGCGTGAATACGTGGCGGGGCTACCGCATCGGTTGGCGCTTGAGTGGCGGGGCGTGAAGATCGTGGTGATGCACGGTCACGTGACGCCGGGGGGCGGGGAGGGGTCGTACCGGTGGTCGCCTTCAGAACAGATTGAACATTTTGTGGACGGCAGCGCGGATCTTTATGTGTTGGGGCATACGCATTATGCGTATGTCGAGGAAGTGGATGGGGGGATCGCGGCGAACAGTGGCTCGGCGGCGGTGCCGATTCTGGCGTTCGCTGATGATGAGGGTGTTCATCCGCAGAGCGGTCGCGAGACGATCGAGGGCGAGGATCTGCGTTGCAGTTTTATGTCGGTGACTGAAGATGGGGGGAAGCCGGCGGTGGAGATTGTCCGGTTTGATTACGATCGTGATGCGATGGTGGCGGAGTTCGCGTGGGCGGGTGAGGAGCATCTGACGACGTTTCGCCGGTGGCTGGCCGAGGGTGTGCTGGGGTGATCGGGGCGCTATGATGTGTGGCGACGATTCGATCGAATGAGAGCGCCATCATGTCCAAACGCATCATCGTGGGAATTTCCGGGGCGAGCGGCGCGGCTTATGCGCAGCGGTTTATTGAGTTGCTGGTCGCGGCTGAGGTGGAGGTGCATCTGGTGGTGTCGCCGCTGGGGCAGCGGCTGTTGCATGATGAGTTGGGGATGGAGGGGGTGGATCTGGAGGTGCTGGCGGGGCGGGCGGATCACGGGATCACGCAGTATCACTACCGGGATGTGGGGGCGTCGATCGCGTCGGGGTCGTTTGGGCATGACGGGATGGTGATCGTGCCGTGCTCGAATCACACGATGGCGGCGATCGCGAACGGGCTGTCAGACAACGTGATGCATCGGGCGGCGAGCGTGGCGCTGAAGGAGCGGTATCGGCTGGTGATCTGTCACCGTGAGACGCCGCTGGGATTGATTGAGATTCGGAACATGGAGCAGATCACGGCGGCGGGGGGGATCGTCGCGCCGGCGAACCCGGGGTTTTACATGTTGCCGCGGACGGTGGAGGACATTGTGGACATGGTGGTGGGGCGGCTGCTGGATCTGATCGGGGTCGAGCATGAATTGAACACGCGATGGACGGAGTCGGAGGCGAATCCGCGAGCGGGGAGGGAGTAGGGGGCGGCAGAGGGGACTCTCACGAAGCACACGAAGGGGCGGAGAAGGACACGAAGAAGAGAGTGATTATCGTGGGGAGGGGGTGGTATTGGTGTGCATTGTTGGAGGAAAGGGCGGACGCGTCGTGCGCGGGGAGACGTGAGCGGACCGCGGGTTTCCACCGCGCGGCTATTGTGTTGGTCATGCGGCGGACCGTTGGAACTTCACGACCCAGTCGGGGGTTTGGGCGAGGTAGCTGCGGAGGTGATGGGCGCGGGTGAAGTAGTAGAGGGCGGTGAGGGTGGGGACGGTGAGGGCGAAGACGATCAGCGTGATGTAGACGGCGAGGGTGATGATGCGGGTGAGGTCTTCGATCGGACCGAGCATGGCGGCCATCTCGCCCCCGCCCCCGGAGGTGCCCGCGGAAGCGCCGTCGGTATATTGGGCGTAGGGGCTGGGCGCGTGGGCGGCGTGGATGAGTTGGTAGACGGCGTAGGCGGTGAGCAGGAGGGCGAAGCCGATCTGATTGAGGGCGAGGCGGCGGGGTGCGGTGGGGTCGAGCTGTTTGAGTTGTCTTGAGCCTTGGATTTCGAACCAGGCGACCAGTCCCATGCCGATGGCGAGGGGCAGAGCGATGAAGCTGAACAGGGCGCTGAGTGCGGTGAGCGCGGCGAAGGCGCCGATGGTCCAGCCGTTGATGGCGGCGATGGCGGCGGCGCGGCGGATTTTCCTGGCGCGAGTCTTTGCGTCGGCGAGTTGTTGGAGGTGGGTTTCGGTGAGGGGGGAGGCGGGATCGGGCGTGCCGGGGATTGGCAGAGGCGGGGGTGCGGTCGCGGATTGCGGGGCGATCGCGGGATGGACGTGGGGCGCGGCGTAGACCATACCGGGGTTATCGGGTGGATCGGGACGGTGGATGTGAAGCGCACGTGCGGGTGCGCCGCATGGACATGCGGCGCTCGGGGTTATGCGGGTATTGAGGAATATACAATCAGGGGTCGACGGGGGTGAGGAGGGTGAGGATGGCGGGGGAGGGTCGGGCGATGACGTGGGCGGAGATGATGGTGCCGAGGCGTTCGGCGGCGTCGCGACCGGCTTCGACGGCGGCGGTGACGGCGGCGACGTCACCTTTGAGCACGACGGTGACATACCCTCCGCCGAGCTTTTCTTTGGCGATGACTTCGACGTTGGCGGCTTTGACGGCGGTGTCGACGCCTTCGATGACGGCGGTGAAGCCCTGGGTTTCGATGAGTCCGATGGCGTAGGGTTCAGCAGCCACGTTGGGCTCCTTGTCTTGTGATTCGTGGGGAAAGAATACCACGTCCTGTTGGATGAGCGGTTGATATTCGCGGGGGGCGAGGACGGCGGGGAGTCCGGCATCGGCGGGGCCGGTGAGGACGGTGGTGACGCATTGGCCGCCCATGTGTTCGATGAGCTGTCGACCGGTGTCGATGGCGATCTGGACGGCGGCGGTGGCGCCACCGATTTTCATGACGGTGCCGTAGTAGTCGTTCAGTTCGATCTGGAGGATTTGGACGTCGGCGGTCTTGGCCATGGTATCGAGGGTGACCATGGAGGGGCCGAGTCCGATGACTTCCATGATGCCGATCGCGTCGGTCACAGGACGCCTTTCTCACGGAGCCGATTCATGACGCCGGCGGTGATTTGTGCGATGCGGTCGGTATCCATGTTGCCGGTGCGGGTGGGGCAGCCTTCGACGGGTTCGTCGACATAGCCGAAGTCCGAGAGGATGCATTTGAGGACCTGGCCGAGCGCGGCCTTGTCGAGGCGTTGGGCTTCTGACATGGGCTGTCGTGATTCACCGAAGTTGAATCCGCGCAGTTCGACGGCGGAGCGGACGCCCTCGGGGAAGTCGGCGGTGTAGATCATGGCGTCGAACAATTCGATGACGCGGAGTTGGAGGGGCTGTGCATCGGTGAGGTTGCCGGCGGCGACGAGATCGTAGAGTTTGCGCATGAGTTCGGGGACGATGCCGCTGACGGCGTTGGTTCCGCCGTCGACGCCCATGGCGATCATGGGGACGAGGACGGCGTCCCATCCGGTGAGGAACGAGAAGTCGGGTCGGATGGGTCGGACGGCGGCGATCATGCGGAGCATTTCGGCGACGTCGCCGGATGAATCCTTGATGCCGATGATGCGGGGGAACTCGCCGGCGAGTCGTGCGATGGTGGGCACGTCGATGGGGCTGGCGAACATGGGGATGTTGTAGAGGGTGACATCGATCGGGGAGTTGAGGGCGATTTCGCGGAAGTAGGCGTAGACCGAATCGGGGCTGAGCTTGTAGTAGAAGGGTGAGACGATGGCGACGGCGCGGGCGCCGTATTCATGGTAGGCCTCGCAGGCGGCGAGGGGCTCCTTGATGTTGGCTTCGGCGGCGCCGGCGAGGATGGGGACGCGGCCGCGGTTCTCATCGCAGACGATTTTGATGATGCGGCGTCGTTCTTCGACGGTGAATCGGGTGAACTCGCCGGTGGAGCCGTTGGGGTACAGGCCGTGGACGCCCTTGACGATGAGCCAGTCGACATAGCGGCGGAGTTCAGCTTCGTTGATGTCGCCGCGTGCATCGAGCGGGACCATGTTGGGGGTGAAGACGCCGGTGAGTTTGGTGCCCATTTGTGTGCCTTTGTTGGTGGAACGGCATGCGGACGAATTGGGTAGTTTAGCAGAAACTGGATGGGGACCGCTGCTCGGCGGTCGCGGCTGGTTGAAGGGGCGTGAGGGGGATTCGGGGTGGGGTGTGGGGAGCGCGTTACGATGCGATCAGGCTCAACGGTATTGCGACGGCAAACGGTTGGCCCTGCTTCATGCACAGATGAAAGGAAGCTGACATGGGCACGGACTGGCAACTGATCCGAGATACTCTGAGCGCCACGATTGATGCTTGCGAGAAGCTGGAACTGCTCGCGGTCACCGATGCCGAGAAGGGGGATCCCAGGGCGCGGGTCGGCGACAATGAGGAAGGCGTCGCGGTCGGCGATTTCTTTGACCGATTCTGGACCTACCCTGAAGGTGTGCAACGCGACATCATTCGGCTCCGCTCGAAGCTGGGAAGCGGAGACCAGAAGCACCACACGGCATTTTCTCGGGCGCTCGTCAACACCGCGCTTGCCTGCGCCGAGATCATCGATGTCCGCTCCGAGGAGCTGCACCGTGAAGTCGAGGGCTTCGAGTCTCATTGCGGGTCCGCCGGCAGAAGCATGAAGAGCCAGTTGACCGGCATTGGATCAATCTACGCCAGCTGGATGGTGCCGAGCATCACCAAGGCTGTCACCGATTACCGAGAGCATCCGCCGAAATAGGGAGCGGCGCGGGAAGACGGGTGATGGCGACGTCGATAGGCAGCGCGTCAGCGGCAATGTTGGGAGGGCCATCTGGGATGAGAGCGATACCACCTGATCTGGAACGCTACTGCGAAGAGACGCGGCGGAAACTGGAGGAGCACTACCTGCAGTTTCCCGACACGGAGCCCTGGCGTCAGTCCGGCATGAGCGGTCCGTTGGACCGCTGGACCTATCTGCGAAAACCGGTCGCTGATTGTGTTGACCGTGACGGGAGCTTCCTGGATCTGTGCTGCGCCAACGGGTTTCTCCTTGAGTGTGTGCTCAAGTGGACCCGGGACAGGGGCGTCAGTGTGACCCCCTTTGGCATGGACATTTCCCCGAAGCTCATTGCCTTGGCGCAAGCGAGATTGCCGGCGTACAGGCAGAACCTGCTCGCCGGGAACTCATTCGCCTGGGAGCCGCCGGAACGAATGGACTTCGTCAGCGTCATGTGCGACCTGTTCCCTCGTGAATACGAAGATGACTTCATCGACTTCGTGGTCCGCCATCACCTCAAGCCGGACGGCAGGCTACTCATTCACGGCACGGGACCGAAGGGCACGGGAAGGCGACAGGTGGAGAGGTGTTTCACCGTCGAACGTTTCAACCAAGTCGGACAGAAAATGGGCTATGACCCCGTGAAGGACAGGGAGGTCTATGTGGCAATCCTCATGCAATGACCGCCCAATAAGCCTGTGCACCCGGACGCTCGTACCTCGCGCTGCTGGCGGGCACGGTATCTGAAGGCATCGCATTGACCCCCTTCCCAAAACCTGATCCAGCGTTGGTGAGAGAATCCAGCCGGCTTTGAATCATGAGACCCGCGACCGGCGTTACGCGGAGTTCTCAACGGTGATCTGGCTGATGATGCCTTTGTGGTTGAAGGCGTTGGTGGGGCGGACGGCGAGGGTGTTTTGGCCGGGGTGGAGGCGCCAGGTGTATTGGCCGGCGCGGTGGACGGCTTGTTTGGGCACAAAGTCCATGAAGCGATCGCTGGAGCCGGCGTGTGGGTGGTGCCAGACGTGGGCGGCGGGGTGGGGGATCCAGTCACCGTCGTCGCGTTTGATTTCGAAGTATTTGAAGTTGGGGGTGACGGTGGCAATGTGCATGTCGATGACGGCGGGGTCGTCGGTGGCGTGGGGGTGGAGTTCGGCCTGGTTGAGGGACCAGTAGAGATCATGGGGTCGGGCGGTCTGGAGGCTGTATTCGGGGCTGCGGAGGTCGGTAAGGGAGTTTTCGTGGTGGAGGTAGCCGTCGTAGTGGTATTGAGCGCAGCCGTGGCCGTCTTCGGCGGGGCGGGGGACATCGATGTAATTGTTCCGCATGGGGATGAAGAATCGGCAGAAGTTTTCGGCCCAATCGCCCATGGGTTTGCAGTCGTCGGGGTTGGTGGCGACGAGCATGACCTGATCCTGTTTGCCGTCGCGGTAGGCGCGGTGGACTTCGAGGGTGTTGAGGGGCTGGCCGTTGAGTTCGAAGTGCATGTTGCGGCTGCTGTTGACGCCGCCGGCGGGACCGGCGTCCATGCAGATCCATTTTTTGAGTTCGTCTGACCAGACTTCGGCGATGAAGTGATGGTTGATGATGATGTGTCGGGCGTTGTATCCGAGGGCGACGGCGCACTGGGTGAAGACGACGCCGAAGTGGACGCACATGCCGCGGTCGTCGTTGGGCGCGCCGAGGATGTTGAAG
>NYZD01000041.1 GCA_002685935.1 Planctomycetaceae bacterium
CAATGTCCTCATCGGCTCACACCTCGACGACACCATCGGCAACAACGTCGGCCAGGCGCACCTCTTCGACGCCACCACTGGCAACCTCCTGCAGACCTATGACGATCCCACCCCAACCGCAGGGATCAATTTCGGGGTTTCCGTGGCAATCGACGGCGACAACGTCCTCATCGGGAACGGGTTGGACAGTACACAAGGCATGTTTGTCGGACAGGCACACCTGTTCGACACCGCCGGCAACCTGATTCAGACCTTCGATGATCCAACCGTGACCACCCAGGACTATTTCGGCCTATCCGTCGCCATTGATGCCGACCACCTCCTCATCGGCGCGCCGCGGGACGACACCGTCAACGCCGACGTCGGTCAAGCTCACCTCTACGTCCTGTCCATCCTCGGCGACATCAATCGCGACGGCGTCGTCGATGTCGGCGACCTCGCCCTCGTCGGCAACCAGTGGGGCACCGACGGCAGCGGGCATCCCCTGGCTTGGAAAGCCGACATTGCCCCCGTGCCCAATGGAGATGGCGTCGTGGATATCGGCGACATGGCCATTGTCGGTTTCAACTGGACCTCCTCCGGTGGCCCGTCACTCGCTGGCGCCGCCGCCGTGCCCACCCCCGCCGCGCTCCCGGTCGGCATCCTGTGTCTGTTGGGCCTCTCGCGACGCAGACACTAGGCCCCCACGCCGCGTGGCTGATCAGCACATCGCTTGCCACACCTGGGCTGAGTCTCATCAGCGCGGCGACGACATCGCGTCCGTCGCCGAACGATGTGCGCCACGCGATCACCCAGGAATAACCCCGTCGCGCCGCGACCTGGTTGTTGCATCGCATTGCGTTCACACATACAAGGTGCGCACTTGGAACTCGGAGCCGCGCCATGCCCGACATCCTCACACCCAGCGATATGCACCTGTATCGCCACCCCGCGATACAAACCCACCGCCCCTACGCATTTGATGTCGACGACGACGGCCGTATCTGGCAAGGCTGCAACGACGGCCTCTACTCACACGATCCCCAGACCGCCCACGCCCAGCACATCCGCCCCGTCGCCCTCCTCGATAAACCCCTGCTCAGCGTCCTGCACTTCCACGGCGAGGTGATCACCGTCCACGGCGCCGCCGACCACTTCACCGCCTTCAACCCCACCACCCGCGCCGCCGCCGTCCACAAAGTGCCCGGCCCCAATCCCATCATCTGGTACGGCGCTAAAGCCGCCGACAAACTCATCCTCTTCGATCGATCCGACCGCGGCGCCCTCCTGCTCTACGACGCCCCCGACGCCAAGCCCCGCAGAATCCAAAACCCCTGGGACCACGTCGGCCTCGCCTCCGGCCATGTCATCGACGACGCCACCATCGTCATGTTCAAAGCCGAACCCGCCGCCGTCGTCCTCTTCGACGCCGCCTCCGAATCCTTCATCGATTCCATCGACTGCCCCATCCCCGACACCAGCTTCACCGGCATGCTCCACCACGATCGCCGACTCTACCTCGCCGACTCCACCGGCGGGCGACTCCTCGTCCTCGACCTCAACACCAAATCCTGGCTCGACCCCATCCCCACCCCCGATCACAAGGACGTCTACGGCTTCATCGGCGCGTCCTTCCAGCGCGGCCCCACCGCCTACTTCTGTCTCAGCTCCTACAACCACCGCTCACGCATCGACCATCGCACCGGCAAACTCATCATCCCCAAGGATTCCGGCCTCGGCGTCGACGGCCGACCCCACCACTTCCTCGATCGCTTCCTCGTCTTCGACGCACCCACCCGATCCTTCGACTACCTCACCGCCCCCGCCCAGCCCGATGGCTACCCCCTCATCTGCTATTCCCTCAACACCGGCGACCGCATCTTCATCGCCGGCTACGTCATGCCCTTCGACGCCGACGGCCATCCCTCCGGACACCCCGGCGACTGGCTCGTCTGGCAAAACTTCTCCGCCGACGCCGAACCCTTCGACGCCGCAAGACTCACGCTTCCCAACATGCCCGATCACATCCGCGCCCATTCCCGATCCGTCCCCCGCAGCCGCGGCCTCTACCTCGCCCACGATGTCCACACCCCCGCCACCACCAACGCCGAGCAATCCGCCGTCGACTACCCCGTCGCCGACGTCAACCAACTCCAGCGCCGCCTCGACCGCACCGACCGCACCACCTACTGGCGACGGCTCGCCGACCTCCTCGCCGCCGGCACCGACTCCGACCAACACCGCGCCCGGCGCGTCGGCCGCTTCATCCAGCAGGCCGTCTACTACAACCCCATCTCCGAACCCAAACTTGATCCCCTCGCCGACCTCGAAGCCCACGACACCCGCTGCGGCAACAGCGTTCAGATCGCCCTCGCCCTCTTCAACGCCATGTCCGTCAAAGCCCGAGAATCCGAACTCCAACACCACACCGTCACCGAAGTGTTCTACGACGACGCCTGGCACATCCAGGATTCTCTCATCTTCGGCGACACCCAACCCCTCATCGACGACCGTGTCCCATCCGTCGAACAGCTCCGCGCCGACCTCTACTTCGCCGACGCCATGCCCCAAACCTGCTTCGTCTACCACCCCGAAGCCCTCCGCAGCGCCGACGGCTTCGCCATCCTCGGCTACCAGTTCGGCGATTGGGGCTGGTACCCCTTCTACTCCACCTACCTCGGCGCCGAGTGGGACTGCCCCCCCACCCTTCCGCTCACCCTCCCCGCCCAGCGCCTCGACGACCGGACCCTCCGCCTCCGCTGGGCCCCCTCCATCCGCCGCGCCGGAGGCGAGATCGAATACCAGCTCACCCTCTACCACGATCGCGACCTCGCCGACCCCATCGATCAAATCACGACCACCACCACTCACCACGACATCAAACCCCCACCCATGACCATGATCTACTACACCGTCCGCGCCGCCGACGACCACCGCCAACTCAATCCCGACACCTGGTACCCCCACACCCGCGCCAACGCCGTCCTCGCCCCCAAAGATCAATACGGCTGGTTCGGCGCCATCTAATCCCACGACCGTGCCCATCCGTGAGCCCGATCCAACCGAACGCCGACCCGTCACCCGGAACGTCACCATGTCCCCCATGTCCACCCGCAAACTCACCACCAGTTTCCGCCCCCGCCGGGACACACAGATCAAAATACGGGGCCGTCATTTCCGATTGACCATCGACGCCCAGCGTGGCGGCGAGATCACCCATCTGCAGCTCTTCGGCGGGTCCGCCTGGAACCACCTCATCGGCCGCGACGACCAAACGTTCCCCCAACTCCGACTCAGGATCGGCCGCACCGACTTCGCCCTCGCCCACGATCCCCGCGCCCGCATCAAGCGCTTCGAGGCCACCCCTGACCGCATCTCATTTCAGATCACCGCCGTGCCCGCCGCCGCGACCGGCCGCGCCTCCCCGTGGCGTGTCACACTCGGTTACGAAATCCACGCCGAAGGCGCCGTGTTCATCGACCTCAAATGCAAGTGCGCACAACAGAGCACGTCTCTCGCCGCCGCCGCCGTCTGCCTGTCCGTCGATCGACACTTGACTCAGTCGGCCAAATACCGTGACCTGATGTTCAGTCGCCCCGGCGATGTCGCCGTCTCTTCCGCCCGCGTCGCCTTCGGTGTCAATCCCGAAAAGAGCTTCACCAACGAGTGCCAGGTCATCATCGAAGACAAGCGCGGCCTCGTCGGCGACGTGACCTGCAAACGCATCGGCCGCAAAGGTCGCTTCGTCTGGTCCCTCGCCGAAACCAGCAGACGATTGCCCGGCCCCGTCCGCTATCAAAATCGCCTCGCCCTCGCCCTCGGCGCCGCCGCCACCGGCACACCCCGCACCAACGTCATCGGCCAGCGCATCTACCACTGGATCAATTGGCTCAACCCCCCCACCGACGCCGACTGGTTCCCCACCCCCGACGCCATCGACAAGATGGTCGCCAACCACGCCACCATGCTCATCCTCCACGACAACTGGATGTGCCGGATCGGCGTCAACGGCCGCCCCCACGCCGTCTACGACCGCGCCCGAGACGACAAAGCCATGCGCGACACCGTCAAGCACGCCCACCGCCGCGGCCTCCGCGTCGGGCTCTACGTGCGCGGCATCGAACGCTACGCCCTCGACTCCCGATTCTTCGAGCGCTACCTCCGTAGAAACTTCGACGGCCTCTATGTCGACTGGGCCGGGCCACACGCCACCGCCCACCATGAGCGCGCGTGGCCGCCCGAACCCAAACTCGGCGATCGACACTTCTCCTCCGACGGCACAATCATCCCCGCCCGCGACTATTTCCTGCACACCAAACGCCTGCGCCAGGTCGTCGGCCCCCGCGGCTTCATGATCTGCCACATGGGCGGATCCAACGGCGGCATCCTCGCCAACCTTGCCGCCGACGGCTACCTCCCCGGCGAGACCGGAGCCGATCACAATGCCTTCGCCGATCGCGACACCGCCTTCTTCAAGGGAATGAAAGGCGGCGTCACCTGCACCCCATGGACCCTCGACGCCGCCGCCTATCGCACCCCCGAAGCCATCGCCAAAATGGCCGCCTGGGGCTTCTATCCCCACGTCCTGATCGGCATCCAGCGAAAGCCCGCCGAGCCGCTGTTCCCCCTCGATCTCGATGATCCCCTCTACGCCTTCCCGCTAACCTACTGGCGAATCCTCAGCACAATCGATGTCCATCGCGCCACCGTCTTCAATCTGCCCAGCGACAACGTCGTCGCCGCACGATGCAATCGCAAGAACCTCGGCTGTCTGATCTACAAGGAATCCCGCCCCGCCCCCGATGCCCCGCGCCATCTCGTCCTGATCGCCAACACATCCGGGACCGCGCTCAAAGCCGCGTCGATCGAACTCGATCGCGACGTCCTCGGCATGTCCGGTCAGTACCAGGTATCACGCATCGACCCCAAATCGGCCCGCCCCATCTCCCGCGGCAAAACAATCGCCCGCCTCAACGTCAACGCCCTGCCGCGCTGGGCCATCAATGGCTTCCTCCTGACCCCCTCCGCCGCTCCCAATGCAAAGAAATGAATGCCCGCCCCGAGCACCGCATCGTCGGACATGATGCACGGATGCGTCGAATGCGTGCAGCGCTGATCAGCAGTTTGCCGTACACTCAGCTGGGTCACGCGGTGCAGAACACACACCCACGGCCGTAGGTCCGACAGGCCGCCGCCGAAGCTGGTGAGGTGGCCGTGCCGCATTTGGCTGGGTGACTGCAGTCGAGCGTAGAGAGCCCCATCACCCTCTCCCCACATCCATCTCCACCCACCCAATCTCACATCCCCGCTCCGCATGCACCTCAATAATATTGTAACCCCCCTGCACCGATTCACCCGCCACCTCAAAACCGAACGTCGCGAACTCCGGCCTCGGGTCATCCACGTCAACCCCGCGCCCCGCTCCACACACCACCCCATTATTCCGCACCGCCAAGCCCACATCACTCACACCCTCGCCGTCAATCAACCCCAGCACAACCATCACCCGCCCCGCCGGCCGCGGCCCCACGTGCACACGAAACGCCACGTCACCGCCGGCCCCTAACTTCGCCGGCAGGGCACAACTCGGCGCATCGCCCGGCGCCCACGTGTCCGCCCGCGTCACAATGTGCCGCCGATGTTTCCCCGCCAGCGTGGCCAACGACCCCACCTCACGCAGCAGCGTCGGGTAATTGGCCAGGTCCGACATCGCCGTCTGACTGTCCATGTAATTAAACAGGTACACGCGATCCGCCCCGCGCTCGATCACCGACGCCGCCGCTCCGCGCGCCGTCTCCAATGAATTCGTCTGCGGATTCGGATAGTCCACCCACGGCCACACCATCAACTCCAGCCCCGCTGCCAGCGTCACCCCCGTCCCATCCAACAACTGCTTCCACAACTCAATCGGCATGTCCGTATCAATCGTCGGGAAGTGCGGCGTCACCACCAGCATGTCGATCAACCCTTCCTTCGCCCACGCCGCCGCATCCATCCCCAGCGTCCACGCCGTGTCCGGTCGCGCCGGCACCCGCGCGCCCAGCTTGATCCCATGCCCGCGCCGCTTCGCATGGTCGTCCAGCAGCCGGCGCACTTCAGCCGTGTACGCCGTCAACACCTCCCGCCCCGCCGCCTCGCCTCCCGGCCGAAAGTGCAACCCGAATCGCATCCAATCCAACTCCAGCCCATCAAAGTCATACCGCTCGCACATTTCCCGCAGCAGCGCCATGTGATGATCGCGCACCGCCGCATGCCCGAAGTCCAGTGCCCGGTCCGCCCACACCTCGGCCCGATCGCGATCCGGCACCCGCCGGTATTCCGGATGCGCCCGCCAGAACGCGCTGTGCAGATAGTTCGCCTCATCATCCACGCTATGGATGTCATTCATCCGCGATGAAATCCACGGCGATATCCCCACCGCCCGGCACCGCGCGATCCACCGCGCATAAACATCAATCCCCTTTTGATCCAGCGACCATGCCAACCGCACACACGCATGCGCGTCCGCCCGCTCGTTGGCCGCCAGACTCGCGAACAGTGGCTGATCATCCCCGCCCGCCGGATCGTACCCCGTCCAGATTGAATCCCAAACCGCGCTGTCGTAACTCGTCCGCATCGCGTTCGCGCACAACATCAGCTCCCGCACCTGCGTCCCCGCGTATTGATCCACCCACCCATCCACGTCCGCCGCGCTCACGTCCCGCCCCACACGCGTCCACAGAAAGTGCGAGTTATCCTCGTTCAACGCAATGCCCGGCCCGTCGTCAGCCACCGGTATATCCTCGCCATTGCCCACCCCCATCGGCCGGTTATCATGGCTCGTCGCACGACCGCGCCAACCCCGAAAGCCGACGCATGAAAATCACCGAAATCGAAGTCCACGAGATTTCCGTCCCGTACGTCGATTGGCTCGCGCATCCGCTCAATCATTACTACGGCCTGTCCAAACGCTACGTCTACATCGCCCACACCGACACCGGCCTCGAAGGCCTCGGCGAAGGCCACGCACTCTACGATCGCGAATTCCTCGATCAGTATATCGGCACCAACCCCTTCGATTGGATCGCCGATCAGACTTCCCTCTGCGTCGGCACCGCCATGTACGATCTCATGGGCAAAGCGGCCGGCGTCCCCTGCTACAAGCTCTTTGGTCAAAAGGCCCGCTCCTGGGTCCCCCGCGGCAGCTGGACCGTCTCCACCCACCCCAAGAAGATGGCCGAGGCCGTCGAACGCTACGCCCACGACGGTTACACCTGGATGAAGTTCCACCTTTCGCCGTTCGAGAACATCTTCGATCAGGTCGAAGCCATGCAGGCCGTCGCCCCCGTCGGTTTCAAAATCCATTACGACTTCACCATGCACGGCACCGCCGACCACATGCCCGAGCTGCTCCACGCACTCGAGCAGTACCCCATCTCCGGTTGCTTTGAAGATGCGGTGGACGCCCAGGACATCCCGGCCCAGATCGAGCTGCGACAGAACTGCACCCTCCCCATCGTCCTCCACCACGCCCCGCTGGGTTTCACCCACGACGTGATGATGCGCGCCGCCGACGCCTGCATGCTCGGCCACGCCCCCATCGGCAACGCCATGCGGGCCGCTGGCTTCTTCGCCTCAATCAACATGCCCTTCATGCTCCAGAACACCGGCGGCCACATCACCACCACCATGGTCGCCCACCTCATGGCCGCCGCCCCCACCGGCAAGTTTCATTTCATCACCACCGCCGAGACTCTCGCTGATGATGTCGTCAACGAACGCCCCGAAATCGTCAATGGGTTCGTCCGCGTTCCCGATTCCCCCGGCCTCGGACTCACCCTCGACCGCGACGCCCTCGAACGCCTCAAGAACCTCACGCTCCCCGAAACCGCGCCCTGGATCATCAAATCCCGCTTCGCCAACGGCACCATGATGTACGACATCCACGACACCGCCCAACCCATCCACATGGTCCGACCCGATCGCCGCAAGCAAATCAATCTCAGCTTTCAGGACCCCATTTCCACCGAATATTGGGATGACGACGGCTCGACCGAGTTCAAACAGATCTTCGATCGCGTCCGGCGCGAAGGCGTCTACCTGGAGAAACCGTAGGTGTCCGCAACCCAAACCATGCAGGGCGGTGTCTTCACGCAGGTCGGCCGCATCGAGTCGCGCGACCTGCCCATCCCCCAGCCTCAGCGCGGCGAGGTGCTGCTCAAAGTCGCCGGCTGCGGCGTCTGCGGCACCGACCATCACATATTTGATGGCGAACTGACACGCGGCGTCGCGCCCCCCGTCGTCCTCGGCCACGAAATCGCCACCCGTATCGAAGCCGTCGGACCCGACGTCGACGGCCTCACCCCCGGCCAGTTCTGCGCCGTCGACCCCGTCATCGGCTGCGGTGTCTGCCCCGCCTGCCGCTCCGCCCAGCCCAACCTCTGCAACAACACGACCACCATCGGATACAAGCTCAACGGCGGCTTCGCCCAATTCCTCACCGCCCCCGCACGCAACGTCGTGCCCCTCGATGAATCCGTCGGCATCGCCGGCGCCGTCCTCTGCGAGACCCTCGCCTGCGTCCTCAACGGTTACGACCGCCTCGAATTCGCCGCCAGCTCAAGCGCCCTCATCCTCGGCGCCGGCACCGTCGGCCTGCTCTGGGCCCAGGTCCTCGCCAACTCCCCCTGCCGCAAGCTCATTCAAACTGAACCCGTCGACTACCGTCGCGACAAGGCCGCCCAACTCGGCGCCGATCTCGTTCTCGATCCCGACGCCGACGCCCTGTCCGCCCGCGTCCGCCGCGACCTGCCCGACGGTGTCGACTTCATCATCGACGCCACCGGCTCCGCCGATGCCATCACCCAGGCCCTGCCCCTGCTCGCGCCCGCCGGCACCCTCATGATCTTCGGCGTCTGCCCCGCACACGAGCGCGTCCAGCTTTCCCCCTACGACCTCTACGAGAAAGAAGCCAAAATCATCGCATCTAAAATGCCCCCCAACACCCTTGAACGGTCCGCCCGCCTGATAGAATCCGGTCGGATCGCATGCGATCAGATCGTCACCGCCACCCGGCCCCTCGGCGCCCTCGCCGACGCCGTCGCCGGATTCGTCGACAACCGGCAGTCGCAGATCAAAGTCGCCATCGATCCGTGGGCCTGACCGCCGCACACGCTACACTGGTCTGATCTCCAAAGGAGTGCCCCGCCATGCCCCAGCGTCTGGTTTACTGGAACGGTGACTTCATCCCCGAATCCGAAGCCCGCGTCTCCATCTTCGACTTCGGCGTGATGTACGGCGACATGATGTTCGAGATGACCCGCACCTTCAATCACAAGCCCTTCCGTCTCCGCCACCACCTCGAACGGCTCTACAATTCGCTCGCCTACGGCCAGATCGACTGCGGCCTCACCATCGACCAGATGGAAGCCGCCACCCTCGCCACCCTCGAAAAAAACATCCCCGCCCTAGACGGCGCCGACTGCCAGATCATGCACGATGTCACCCGCGGCGCGATCCCCTCCTACGACGGCATCGTCAAAGAAGGCCTATCCCCCGTCGTCTCCATCAACGTCTGGCCCCTCATCCGCCACACCGGCGGCATGGCCTCGAAGTACCACGAAGGTGCGCACTTCGTCTACACCCAACAACGCTCCGTGCCCGCACGCTACATTGACCCCAAAGCCAAGAGCCGCACTCGGCTGTTCTACCGCCTCGCCGAACTCGAAGCCGCCCGCCTCGACCCCGCCGCCTCAGCTCTGCTCACCGACGAGCACGGCTTCATCACCGAAGGCACCGGCAACAACTTCTTCATGGTCCGCGATGGAGAAATCCTCACCCCCAAACCCCACGACATCCTCCGCGGCGTCTCGCGCGGCGCCTGTATGGACTTCGCCCAACAGTTGGGCATCTCCGTCAACGAAGCCGACATCGATCCCTATGACGTCCGCGAAGCCGACGAAGCTTGGTTCACCTCCACCACCATCTGCATGATCCCCATCACCAAAGTCCACTTCCACCCCGTCGGCGACGGCGTCCCCGGCCCCATCTACAAAAAACTCATCGACGCTTGGTCCAACGAAGTCGGCCTCGACATCCCCGCCCAAGCCAGCGACTATGCCGAACGCGCCAAAACCTGGAAGCCCTGATCCAAATCGACCACCCAACAAATAGCCGCGGGTG
>NYZD01000042.1 GCA_002685935.1 Planctomycetaceae bacterium
CCCGAGCTGAAGCTGCATCAGTGCGGCCTGCCTAAGAAGATCGCCCTGGAGCTGTTTCAACCGTTCATCATCCGGAAGCTCAAGGAGCACGGTCTGGCGGACACCATCAAATCCGCCAAGCGCATGCTCGAACGGCGTGACCCCGAAGTGTGGGACGTGCTCGAAGAAGTGATCTATCAGCACCCGGTCATGCTCAACCGCGCTCCGACCCTTCACCGCATGGGCATTCAGGCGTTCGAGCCCGTGCTCGTCGAAGGCAACGCGATCAAAGTGCATCCGCTGGTCTGCGCAGGCTTCAACGCCGACTTCGACGGCGACCAGATGGCCGTCCACCTCCCGCTGAGCATCGAAGCCCAGGCCGAAGTCCACATGCTCATGTTGGCCACGCACAACATCTTTTCACCGGCCAACGGCAATCCCATCATCAGCCCGTCGCAGGACATCGTGCTCGGTGTGTATTACATGACGTCCGACCGCTTCGCGCCGGATCTCGATCACACATCCGTGCCCGCGTTCCGCGAGCCGCTGGAAGCCATCCTCGCTTACGATTCTCACAAGATCGGCATTCACGATCCGATCGTCGTGCGTTTCCCCATCGACCGCTTTGCCGAATTGGTGGACGGTCAGACCGCGACGCCGCAACCCATGCCCGAGAATCGCCGCCTACTCACTACCGTCGGTCGCCTCCTGTTCAACGATATTTGCGGCGAGGGCATGCCGTTCTACAACTGTTCGCTCGGCAAGCGCGGCTGCTCGCGCGTGATCGATGACGTTTACGATCGGCGCGGTCGTCCCGCCACCATCAACTTCCTCGATGATATGAAGGAACTGGGTTTCACGAGGTCCACGCTGGCCGGCCTCTCGTTCGGTATTACCGATCTCCGCGTGCCGGCCCGCAAGATCGAGATCATTGACGCGGCCCAGAAGAAGGTCAATCGAATTGAGAAGGCGTTCGACCAGGGCGCCCTGACCGATCGTGAACGCTACAACCAGTTGCTCGACATCTGGGCTCACTGCCGTGAGGAAGTCACCAAGGAACTGGTCAAGGAACTGCGCGATGACCGCCGCGATGAACTCGGCGAACTCGTCCCTATCGATTCCGATCAGGGAGAAGCCTACCTCAACCCCGTTTACCTGATGAGCGACTCGGGCGCCCGAGGCAACATCTCGCAGATGCAGCAGTTGGCCGGCATGCGCGGTCTGATGTCCAAGCCGTCTGGTGAAATCATCGAAACGCCCATTCGCGCCAACTTCCGCGAAGGCCTCACCGTCCTGGAATATTTCTCCTCGACCCACGGCGCCCGAAAGGGTCTGGCCGATACCGCGCTGAAGACCGCTGACTCCGGCTACCTGACCCGCAAACTCGCCGATGTTGCCCAGAACGTGATCATCAACGCCCTGAACTGTGAAACGACCACCGGCATCGCGAAACGGGCCGTCTACAAGGGTGAAGAGATCGATGTGCCGCTGCGCGACGTGATCGTCGGCCGCATTGCCCGTGAAACGATCCGCAATCCGATCACCGACGAACTGATCGTTGAGGAAAACCAGATCATCAGCGAAGAAGCCGCGGTTAAGATCGAGGACCTCGGCATCGACAGTGTGATGGTCCGCAGTCCGCTCACCTGTGAATCCCCACGCGGGGTGTGCGCCCGTTGCTACGGCCAGGATCTGTCCACCGGCAACCTCGTCGAGGAAGGCCTTGCCGTCGGCATCATCGCGGCTCAGTCCATCGGCGAGCCGGGCACGCAGCTCACCATGCGGACGTTCCACACCGGTGGCGTCGCCACGCGCCAACTTACCGAGAACTCCATCCGTGCGATGCACGGCGGATCGATCGAACTGCGCGACTGCCAGGAAGTGCCCACCGAAGACGAAGACGGCACGCAGGTCCTTACCGCCCTGCGCCGCAATGGCGAGGTCGCCCTGCTCGACCCCAAGGGACGCGAACTGGAGCACTACAAGGTGCCCTACGGTGCGTTCATCCTCGTCAAGCCCGGCGACACCGTCCGCCGCGGGCAGATCCTCGTCCAGTGGGATCCGCACCGGACCCCGATTCTGGCTGAGAAGTCGGGCGTCGTGCGCTTTGAGGACATCGCCCTCGGTGAGACCGTCCGCGTCGAACGCGAACCTGGCGCCGGTGGCGAAGGCGGCAGTGAGGCCCTCGTCGTCATCGAGCACAAGGGCGAGAAGCACCCGCGGATCGTCGTGGAGGACGCCGAGGGCAGCATCCTTGACTTCCACTACCTGCCGGCCAAGGCCCGTGTCGAGGTTACCGAAGGCCAAACGATTCAGGCCGGACATATGCTCGCTCGGCAGCCGCGAGAGGTCGCCGGCTCGGCCGACATCGTCGGTGGTCTGCCCCGAGTCACCGAGGTATTCGAGGCCCGCAAGCCCAAGGAGCCGGCCGTGATGGCGGAGATTTCCGGCACCGTCGAGCTGCGCTCCGACAAGCGCCGTGGCAAAATGACCATCATTGTCCGCTCCGAGTCCGGACTCGAAAAGGAACATCACGTTCCGCAGGATCGCCACCTGCTGGTCCACACCGGCGACTTCATCGAGGCCGGCGATCCGCTGATCGATGGCCCGATGATTCCCCATGACATCTTGCGCATTAAGGGTGAAGAGGCCCTCTACACCTACCTGCTCGATGAAGTGCAAAACGTCTACCGCGCCCAGGGACAGACCATCGACGACAAGCACATGGAGATCATCATCTGCCAGATGCTGCGTAAGGTGCGCGTCGAGAACCCCGGTGATACCAACCTGTTGCCCTACGATGTGGTCGACAAGTTCCAGTTCCGCCAGGAGATCACCCGTCTCGCCGGCATGGCCAAGGTCAGCGAGCCCGGCGATACCGGTCTGCCCGCCAACGAGTTGGCGACCAAGGCCGAACTCAAGCAACTCAACGCCGAGGCCGAAGCCGACGGCAAAGAACCGGCCAAGGCCAAGCGGCCGCGACCGGCCACCGCCCGCACTTTGCTCCTGGGCATCACCAAGGCGTCGCTGCAAAGCGAGTCGTTCCTCTCGGGTGCCTCATTCCAGGAGACCACCAAGGTGCTCACCGGCGCGTCACTGGCCGGCCTGCGTGATGATCTGATCGGCCTGAAGGAAAACGTCCTGCTCGGCCACCTGATACCCGCCGGAACCGGGTTCAGTGCCTACAGCGGCGTTCGTGTCGACAAGCTCGCCGAGCCGATCGCCGTGGAAACCTACGACGAAGAGCAAATGAGGGCTCAGGCCGCCGCCGATGCCGAGGCCCTTGGCGCGCAAATGCCTGGCTCCGAGCCCATGATCACCGGCCATGATCAACCCCAGCTTGTCATTCCCGATGCTGTCAGCGATCAGGAGCAAGTCACCCCCTGATCGCTCGTGGTCCAATCCCGTCCACCCAACGCCCGTCGCTCGCCTGCGGCGGGCTTTTTTTTTCGCACACGAGGTGCGCCGGAATTGGGCATCGCCCGGGACCAATGCTCGCTATACCGTCAGCCAGCGCAGACACTGCATCCAGCTGTGCCTGCGTCTAGCGTGTAAAGCATTGTCAATAAATCACTTGGGGTGCTGGTTGCCGTCCCCGCCCACCCGCCGCGTGTTTCGGCATTCGCTTTGCATCGCCTACCCATGCAGCCAAGTTCACCAGGTGAGGACCAGACGATGCACATGATCGAAACCGTGATCAAGCCCCACAAGATCGACGACATCAAAGCTGCCCTCTCGCGGCTGGGGATTCTGGGTGTGACCGCCGTGGAGTGCAAAGGGTTCGGCCGGCAGAAAGGCCACACCGAACGCTATCGTGGTCACCGCATGGACGTGGGCTTCGTGCCCAAGGTGCTACTCAAGATTGCCGTCCGCGATGAGGACCTCGACCGTGCCGTCGAGGCAATCGTGTCGAATGCGCGAACCGGCGAGATCGGCGACGGCAAACTGTTCATCTACCCCCTTGCCCGCGTCATCCGCATCCGCACCGGCGAAGAAGACAACGACGCCCTGTGAACCTGGCCGGTCACGACTACCCCACACCTCTGATCCATCTCGGACCTACCGGACGTTTACCCCACCCTCTCGGCCTTTGGCTGGCGTTGCATCAACATTGCAATCCCTTCGATCGGGTCCAGCCCCTCGAACAGGACCGCGTTCACGGCCGCGGTGATCGGCATCTCCACGTCGGTTTGCTGAGCGAGCTGCATCACCGATCGCGTCGTCGGCACGCCCTCGACCACGCCCTGAATCTCCTCCAGCACCGCATCAAGCTTCTGCCCCTTGCCCAACATCTCGCCCGCTGAACGGTTGCGCCCCTCCGGACTGAAGCACGTCGTGGCCAGATCACCGACGCCCGCGATCCCAAAGAACGTCTCTTGCCGTGCGCCCATCGCCACGCCCAGCCGCGTGATCTCCGCCAGGCCCCGTGACAAAAGCGCGCTCTTGGCGTTGTTCCCCGCCTGCAACCCGTCAAGAATGCCCGCCGCCAGCGCGATCACGTTCTTTGTCGCCGCAGCCAGTTCCACGCCCACCAGATCATCGTGAGTGTATACGCGGAACCACGTTGTCGTGAATGCTTCCTGAAGCGCCTGGGCAAAACCATCATCGCTTGTCGCCACGCACACCGTTGCCGGCAGATGACGTTCCAACTCGCGCGCGATCGTCGGCCCGCACAGCGCCGCCAGCGCATGATCCTTCTTGCCCGCCGCGCTGAGCACTTCATCAATAATCTGGGTCGGCCGCAGCAGCGTGTCGTTCTCAACGCCTTTCGCCACCGATACCACCGGCACGCCGGCCGAGATGCCACCCGCGAGTCGTCCCCACACCCGCCGCTTGAACTGCGTCGGCGTCGCCGAGACCACCAACTCCGCGTCCCGCATCACCTCATCATCGTCGGCGCTGAATTGAAGCGACTGCGGCAACGGCGTTCCCGGCAGATACCGGTCATTCCGACGCGTGCTTGCCATCTGGCCGATATGATCTGCAAACGGTCCCCACAGCGTCACCCGATGCCCCTGACTATCCAGCAGCATCGCGCACACGGTCGCCATTGCGCCGTCCCCAATCACGGTGATTCGTTTCGTTGACATCGCGCATCCTCGGTAAAATGGATCAATTCAGGTCCGCAAACCCCGCTGGCATCGATACGCCCCAATCCGCCGCTCGGTTCAACCGCCCCCCGAACTGCGCTGCGCCTTATGAATCGCCTGCAGAATGCGCCGATGAACCGCCAGCGGCCGATGCACCATCAGCCAATACGCCTCCGGGAACGCCGAGCCCGCTGTCGCAAACGCGATCGTGCCCAATCGACACACGCGCTCACGCAGCGACAAGAGCAGTTCCGTGTGCTGGATCTGGACCAGCGAAGCTTCAAAGATCTGCACGCGGATCACCCCCCGGATGCGGATCACCCGGTGATCGGTCAGCACATACGTGCGGCTGTACCACTCCAAACACTGCCAACCCAATCGAATCGCAATCATGACCGCCGCTCCGGCGATCACCTCGCGCGGGCGAAATGCCCCGACTTCAAACAGGCTGTGTAACATGATCAGTAAAACCGCCGCCCCCACAATCAGACTCAGCGTCCCCAGGCAAGCCAGCACGATGTACCACAAGCTTGGCTTGATGAGCAGCAGGATCACCTCGTCGCCGCGCAGCAAATTCTCCGGCAACATTGCGTCGGCCCGCTCGATCGGCAATCCCAGCGTCGGCTCGGGCGACTCATTCTGCTGAATCGGCCCGCCCGGCTCGTGACGCTCGTTCATGCGAACACCTCCGATCGCAGCGTCACTACGTCAGGCAGATTGCGGTAGTAGCCGTCGTAATCCAGACCGTACCCCACCACGAACTCATCGGGAATGTCAAAGCCGATGTAGTCGACGGCTGGCTTCGCCGCCGTCGGCACATCCTTACGCAGCATCACGCAGGTGCGCATTTGCGCCGGTTGCCGCTCGAGAATCTTCTGTTGCGCCAGTTGAAGCGTTCGCCCCGAATCCAATACATCGTCCACAATCAGCACCGATGCCCCCGCCAAGTCCGCCGGCAGTTCTCCATCGATTATCGGCCCTCGGCTCGTGGTGCTCTTGCCCGGGTACGACTCGATCGTCAGAAACCGCAGCCGGGCCATCAGCGGCAACTGCCGGATCAGATCCGCCAGAAACACGATGCTGCCCGTGAGAATGGGCACAATCGTGATGTCCGGCCGGGCCGGCAGTGGTGGGGCGACCCCCGCTTCATCCCCGTGGCGGCCGAAATCATCCGCGATCTGATCCGCTAGCTCACACACACGCCGCGCGATGGCGTCTCGGTGAATCAGCACTCGCGCAATGTGGCGTTCCATAGGCAGGATCATAAAGGCCGGGACGAAACCATCAAAATCACGCCGCTTACCCCCCCGTGTGGTATTGCAGAACCCAGAACGCCGCCGGCGCTACCAGCAGCGGCGAGTCCAGCACGTCCAACACCCCCCCGAACCCCGGGATCGATTGGCCCGCGTCCTTCACCCCCGCATCCCGCTTGAACAAGCTCATCGTCAGATCACCCAACTGACCCAGCAGCGCGAACAGCACCCCGACCGGGATTGCCCACGCCATCGAGAAACGCTCCGGCTCCACCGATCGTGTGCCCTGCACGGTCAGATGCACATCCGACAAACTGGTGGCCTGCGACAGGTATGCAAACCCCACGCACGCGCCGACCGACAGCACCACACCGCCGGCCAGCCCCTCCCACGTCTTCTTCGGGCTCAGCCAGGGAATCATCTTATGTCGACCCAGATATCGGCCCGTGAAGTACGCGCCGATGTCGCAACTCTTGGTGATCAGGATCACTGCCAACACCACCCACGCCGAATGCCATCGCCGTGTTGCCAGCAGGAACCCCGTCAGCAATCCGAGATACGCCACCGCGAACATTGTCGCCCCCGCCGCCGCCACCGCGCCCTCGACCTTCGTGTGCCGTGCATGCCAGAACAGCGTCGCCATGAAACACACGGTTAACACACTCGCGATGATCGTCACGCCCGTCGGCGCATTCAATGACCGCGGAATCGCATAAACCGCCATCGCCGCCACGATGCTCGCCACCGTGATCAGCCACGTGTGCGCCGCCACGCCGTTCGCTCTGAATATCGCTGCCAGCTCACGCGCCGCCAGCGGTAGCAGAACCATCGCGACGCCGACCAGCGGTAGACCCGCGGGTAGATAGTCACGGCCCAAGAATACCCACTGCCAAGTGCCGCTCAGCCGCACCGTGTCCAACCATGCATCCAGCCAAAACAATCCCAACACCGCCAGGATCATCAAGGAGCCGAATATCAGTCGTTTCGAGAGCATACGCACCGGGGACCAAAGCCGTTGAATCACGGACCAGTTCACGTCGTTTCACGCATGAATTGTAATCGTTACGCGGCCTCCGGACACAGTCGAGAGGCGCCGCCGGCGACCCGTAGTCACTTTGCCGAGCTGCCCGTCGACAGTCCGCCGAATCGTCGCCTGCGCGAGGCGAAATCGCGAATCGCCCGGTGCAGTTGCTCCACGTCGAAATCCGGCCAAAGCGTCGGCGTCACGTGCAACTCCGCATAGCTGATCTGCCAAAGCAAGAAGTTGCTCAGCCGCATCTCTCCCGCTGTCCGGATCAGCAGATCCGGATCGACAATGCCCGCCGTCCCCAGATGATCGCTGATCCGCTGTTCGTCGATCTGATCAGCCGTGATCTGCCCCGCCGACACCTGGTGCGCGATCGCCTGAACCGCATCGACGATCTCATTCCGTGATCCGTAGTTCAACGCAAGCACCAGCGTCAGCCCAGTGCAGTGCGCCGTCGCGGCTGTCATGCCGTCCAACCCGTCCAGCACCTCGGGCGGCAATCCCTCGCGCCGACCAATCTGCACGAATCGGATATTGTTCTCGATCAGCGTTGCACGCTCCGATTCCAGATGCTCCGCCGCCAGCATCATCAGTGCCTGCACCTCATCGCGCGGTCGCGACCAGTTCTCGGAACTAAACGAATAGAGCGTCACCGCCTCAATCCCGAGCTTCGCGCATTGCTCGATCACGATCCGAACCGATTTTGCCCCATGGTGATGCCCATAGATCCGCGGCTCGCCCCGCTGCTGCGCCCACCGCCCGTTGCCGTCCATCACAATCGCGATGTGACGGGGCAGCGCCTCGGTCGGCACACCCAGATCCGCCAGAGCCTGCTGGCGTGCACGCATCTGGTCTTCAGTGACGTTCGTTGGTGCGTTCATACCGATCATACGTCGCGGGCGAGAATCTGATCGCGCCGCTGGCCCACACAGACCTGCGGAATGGGGACATTCAACCGCTGCTCAACAAAATCCACATACCCGCGTGCCTCCGCCGGCAAATCCCCATACGACCTGACGTCGCTGATCGAATCCGTGAACCCCGGCAGATCTTCGTAAACCGGCTCCACATCTGCGATCAGCTCCGCATCTGCCGGGAACGTCCCCAGCACCTCGCCCTTGTATCGGTAGTCGGTGCAGATGCGCAGTGTGTCCAGACCCGCCAGCACCGCCAGTCCCGTGCACGCCAGTTGCGTGGTCCCGCTGATCATTGTTGTGTATCGTGTCGACGCCAGGTCCAGCCATCCGATGCGGCGGGGGCGCCCGGTGGTCGTGCCGAACTCATTGCCCCGTTCCCGGATCCCGCCGCCGATCGCATCGTCGTCGGCAAATTCCGTCGGGAACGGCCCGCCGCCCACCCGCGACGTGTACATCTTCACGATCCCGACGATCGGCGCCACCGACCCCGCCGGGACGCCTGTCCCGCTGTAGATCCCCGATGCCGAGCAACTGCTGCTCGTCACGAACGGGTACGTCCCGTGGTCCACGTCCAGCAGCGTCGCGTTGGCGCCCTCGAACAACATGCGGCCCCCACGCGCCGCTGCGTCATTCAACAGTTGCGCCGTGTCGCACACGTGCGGCCGCAGCAATCGACCGTAGTCCGCGTATTGCTCCACAAGCGCGTCAACGTCCATCGCCTCCAGCGCCTGCCCCGCCAGATCGGCCAGAGCCCCAAGCATGGCGCGCTTGATCACGATCACGTCCTTCAACTTGGTCGACAACACATCAACATCCAGCAGGTCCGACACGCGAATCGCCGTGCTCCGGTACGCCTTGTCCGCATAGCAGGGCCCGATTCCTCGTCCCGTCGTACCCAGCATCTTCTCCTGCCCGCGCAGACGACTCACCGCCGCCTCACGCAGACCATCCTCATGCTTGTGATAGGGGAATACCACGTGCGCCCGGTTTGAGATCCGCAGATTATCGCCCACCTCCACGCCCCGCGTCGCCAGCACGTCGATCTCCTCCAGCAGTGTTGCCGGATCGATTACCACGCCGTTGCCGATCACGTTCGTCACGTTGGGGTTGAGGATGCCCGACGGCACCAGATGCATCGCGTGTTTCTCATCGCCGATCTGCACCGTGTGCCCGGCGTTGGCCCCGCCGTTATAGCGAATGACAAAATCATGCTGCTCGGCCAGGACGTCGACGATCTGGCCCTTGCCTTCGTCGCCGTATTGCAGTCCGCACACCGCGGTATGCACCGCATTGGGAATGTTGGCGGTCACTGAAGTAGACATGGCCGGCTCCTTGTTAAGCCGGGCCGGGGCATGAAAAAAGCCCTCAGACCCTTCTGGTCATGAGGGCGAGCTTTGCCTTTTACCGTGAGCGGCCGCGCGGCCGGGCCGGTGATCCGCATTCCCAATTCATTCGGGAAATGCTCGCCGTCGGTTTGTCAGTCAAAACGCTTCCGTGCGCCTGCACGATCCGAAACACACCACCGGATCATAGGTCGGTTCCACCGGACCGACCAGTCCTCACTTATCGATAGAACTCGATGATCAGGTTCATGTTCACGTCGAACGGCACCTGGTCGGGCGTTGGTTCGGCGACCACCTCAGCGGTCAGCGTCGACGGATCGAACGTCAGCCACGACGGCACATCGTGCCCGGCCAGCGATTCCATGTTTTCCCGCACCAGGCCGTGTACCTTCTGCTTCACCGTCACCCGATCACCCACCTTCACCTGGGCGCTCGGAATATCCACCTTCTTGCCGTTGATCCGGATATGCCCGTGACTCACCATCTGCCGCGCCGCCCAAATCGTCCGCGCCCAGCCGAGCCGGCGAATCACGTTGTCCAGACGCCGCTCCAGCAGCACCAGCAGAATCTGACCGGTGTTGCCTTTCGATCGCGTCGCCAGGTCGATATACAGCCGGAACTGCTTTTCCATCACGTTATAGTGGTAACGTAGCTTCTGCTTCTCAATCAGACGGACGCCGTAGTCACGCAGCCGCCGCCCACGGTACCCGTGCACGCCCGGTGGCGTCAGGGAACTGCGATCCGTGTGCTTGGGGATATCCGCGATCGGCGCTCCGACGCGTCGCGAAAGCTTGACCTTCGGCCCGATGTAATTCGCCATCTACCTACTCCGTGAGGACTGTCTATCATGCTGGGCAAAGACATAACAGTAGAACGATTTTCCCCCCGTCCGTCAAGCCCTCGTGTCACCCTTGGGCCGGCCCTGCCCCACCCGGCTCACCGGCCGAAGACCCTTTTTTATCCGCCGTCCGGGCCGACCCGACCCAGCACATGCCGTAGACACGCCTCCAGATTCGCGTGTCGAAAACCGTAATCCGCCCCCAGCAGACGCCCGGGATGGATCCGGTAGCTCGCCTCCAGCACCTCGTGTGCCATCCCACCCAGCGCCGCGCGACCCAGCGTCTTGGGCATCCACCCCAGCACCGGGCGACCCAGCACCCGCCCCAGCGTCGCGATGAACTCATTCGCCGTTGCCGGCATCGGCCCGACCAGATTCACCGGCCCGCTCAACCGGTCGTCCATCAATGCGTGATAAATCCCCCCGATCGTGTCGTCATGGCTGATCCAGCTCATATACCGATCCCCCCGTCCCAGCATGCCTCCCAACCCCATCTGCGCCGGCGGCAGCATCTTCTGCAGCGCCCCGCCCCGTGGTGTTAGCACCAGACCGATCCGCATCGGCACGACGCGAACTCCCGCGTCCGCAGCCGACATCGCCGCCTTTTCCCACTCCCGCGATACCTCCGCCAGGAACCCCGTCCCCGGCCCGCCCGTCTCATCCAGCGGCTTGCGACTGTCACTGGCGTAGTAGCCCATCGCTGACGCCGTGATCATCACCCTCGGTCGCCGCGGCAGCCGGTCGAACGACGCCACCAGCGCCCGCGTCGCGTCCACCCGACTTTCCCGGATTGCCCGCATCTTCCTCTGCGTCCAGCGCCCCGTCGCGATGTTCTCCCCCGCTAGATGCACCACCGCATCGACCGGAGCCATCGCTCCGGCATCAATCAGCCCGCACGCCGGATCCCATTGTGATTCATCCGCAGCAGTGGGGGGGTGGCGCACCAGTCGGATCACGCGATGTCCCCCCGTGCTCAGTAGCGCGCTGAGCCCCTGTCCGATCAGGCCGCTTGCCCCCGTGATCGCCACCGTCAGTCGCGGCCGATCCGCGAACCGCCCGTGCAGCGCTAGGTCATCCGCGATCGTTCGATGCCGATATGCAGTATCGCGCTGCAGCATCCGCCGGATCATTCGCCCGCCCAGCACACGACCGACTCCACCAAGCGGCACGGCGTACTCAATGTGATCTGTGATCCGACACCGACGGTCATCGATCGCCTCAAAGCCATGTGTGTGCACCCATTTGGCAAACGGGCCGCGCACCTGCCTGTCCCGGAACCGCCGATTGATCTCATAATCGAAGTGTCTCACCGTCCAACGCGTCCTGAACGGTCCCAACGGCACGGCGACCGTCACCTCGCTGCCATCCGCAATCAATCCGCTGCGCTCAAGCACCTTCGGCACGCGCCACGGTGGCGCCAGCCGCTCGAACGCCCCCGTTCGCTCGTGCCACGCAAACGCTTTGTCCACGCTAACCGGCAGCTCACTGCGGTGTTCATATATCGACAGAATCATGGCACACCGACCGTATTGTATCCGCGCATGCGGTCACGATTGCCCCACCTCCTTCTTGAATCAGATTGAATCTGCCAAACCCCTCAGCCCGACGGCACCAGCGGCACGATTGTATCCACCATCTGCTGTTCGCTGAGCATCGCCGAATTGAGCGTCAGCATGAACGACTCAGGTCCATACGGGCGGCCCGGCCAGTGACGTTGATAAAAGTCTGCCCGATTCTGATCGATATCCCGGATCAGCCGTGTGGCCTCATTCAACGAAATACCCCGCATCTCCGCCGTGCGCTCAGCGCGAACTTCCAAGGGCGCCGTCACTAGCAGGTGAATTCCCCCGGGCACATCTTGCGTAATGAACACGCCCCCGCGTCCGACAAGAATCGTCTTCCCCGCCTTGGCCAGCGCCAGCACCGATTGCGCAACCTTCCGGTACAACTCGAGTTCCGATGGCGTGTTGCCCGAGAACTTCAAGCCGCTCAGCACGCTGTCAAGCCACGACCGCCCCGTATCCTCCAGCGTGTCGATCAGGGATTGTGAGATTTGATGATCCGCCGCGATCAGATCCACCAACTCCCGGTCAAAACTGTGCCACCGGCCGGTGTCCGGCTGACCGCGGCTGAGTCGGTCAGCCAGGTTCGACGCCAACGTGTGAGCGCCGGCACCCGACATGCGACTGATCGTGATAAACGGTATCACCACATCACTCGAACCGGTCGGCCGCTTCGAGCGCTGCATCGCGCTGGCTCGCATCTCGGCGAGCATCACGCGTACTGGATCTGACATAGCCATGGGTTCATTCCCTGCTGCGGTTGCGAACCGATCATTATAGACGGTTCGCCGCGGGAACTGAAACGCGATCGTGCTTCCCTCCGGGTCGCGCGTGGCCCCACACCCCGGCCCTCACGCCTCGCGCCCGGCAAAGCCCAGCGATTCCTCCAGCCAGTCGTCCGTCTTCACCTGAGCCTTGCGCTGTTGTCGGGCCATGCGCTCGGCATGACGCTGAGCCAGCCAGAAATAGAGCCGCCCCACCCTACCTCGCACACGCCCGCCGTTTCCGCGCAACATCGGCCTCAGCCACTTGGGCCCGTGGCGATCCGCCAACTCATCATCCAGGCTCGCGTACGCCATCGCCGACCCCGGATCCCCCTGACGCCCCGCCCGCCCGAATAACTGCCGGTCTATCCGACCCGATTCGTGACGCTCGGTCGAAATCACATGCAAACCACCGCAATCAGCCAACCCGCGCCCCAGTTTGATGTCCGTGCCTCGTCCCGCCATGTTCGTGGCCACCGTGATCCGCCCCGTCTTGCCCGCCTCGGCGATGATCTGCGCCTCCTCTTTGTGCCGCGTTGCGTTCAAGACTTGATGCTCGAAACCCGCATCGTCCAGCAGCGTGCTCAAGTGCTCGCTCGCCTTCACCGAGCGCGTGCCCACGAGAATCGCTCGCCCCTGATCATGAATCTCTCGGATGCTTCCCACAATCGCCGACCAACGATCATCCGACTTGACGTAATGTCGATCCAACTGATGCTCTCGGATGCACGGCCGATGCGTCGGAATCTGCGCCACCGGCAGCCGGTACGTCTGCCACAACTCTCGCCTGGCCTCCCACGCGGTTCCCGTCATGCCCGCCAGCTTCGCATAGAGCCGGAAGAACCGCTGATACGTCACCCGGGCCAACGTGTCCTTCGGTGGCTGAATCTCCAACCCTTCCTTCGCCGACACCGCCTGATGGATGCCGTCCCGCCATTCCCGGTCCGGCATCAGCCGTCCCGTGAACTCATCGACAATCACCACCTTGTCATCTTCAACGATGTATTGTTTGCCCAGTAGGAACAACTCTCGGGCCGTCAACGCCTGCACGATCAACTCCTCGCTACGACGCCGACCCGACCATATCCCACCCAGTTCCTCGCAAATCGCTTCGGCCTTGGCCCGGCCCGATCGCGTCAGTTCCACCTCGTGATAGCGCGGGTTCACCCGATAATCACGCTGCGGCTCAAATGGCTCCGCCAGTCGGTGCGCATCAAGATGTGCCTGTGCCGCCTCTTCGTTCCGCGCCTCGCCCGACAGAATCAGTGGTGTAACCGCCTCATCGATCAGCACCGAATCCGCCTCATCAACAAACGCCGCCGCCAATCCGCGCATCACCAGACGATCCGTGCCTCCGCCCGCCCCGTCGACAATCTTCGACGCCAGCGCGCTCGGCAATCCTTGCAACTGACCCAGCGCCAACCGGTCCCGAAGAAAATCAAACGCCACGTCTTTGTTCGTGCAGTACGTGATGTCCGCCTGATACGCCACGCGCCGGTCGGGCGGCTTCATCTCGCTGTCAATCGCCGAAACCGTGAGCCCACAGAACTCATAGATTGGCCGCATCGAGTCCGCGTCGCGCGTGGCCAGGTAGTCATTCACCGTGATCACGTGACACCCGCGCCCCCGCCAGCCCGCCAGCGTCACCGGCAGCGTCGCCGCCAGCGTCTTGCCCTCGCCCGTCGCCAGTTCGGCCACGCATCCGGACTCCATCGCGATCCCCGCAGCCACCTGCACCGGGTGCGGAAACAGATCCACCTGCCGTCGCGCCACCTCGCGGATCAGGGCGAACGCGGTCACCCGTTCGGCACGGCTCTCACGACCGCGCCGGAATGTGTCTCGCATCGTCAGCACCCGCCGCCGAAGCTCCGCTTCCGCCAGTTCCGACATCGGCTTTTCCAGTTCAAGGACACGCGCCGCACGGCGCAGACACATCGTTCGGCGCGGCGCCAGCGACACCAATGTCGCCACTATCGCGTCCCACGCCGCATCAATCCCGCTTGGAATCTTCGTGCGCGGCGCAGCGCGCCGGTCGAGCATCCGCCACGTCCCACTGGGCGGGGCGATCGGCTCAAGCGCGGGCGTTGGTTGACTGACTGTCTGCGTCATCATGCATATGGACATGCGCTTCGGCCGCGGACGACCGGTCGCTAAATCTGGAACCGTCGCTGAACCAGTTGCCGCACCGCGCGATACCATTGAACCGCCAGTGGCTTCGCCCGCATGTGAAACCGTGCCACCACACGCTGGCCGGCATGCAGCGGCGGGAGGCGGCCCTCAGCATCCGGAACGAGGCGCACTTCAAAGAATGGCTCGGCCGTTTTGATCCCCTGCGTGTCTTCTGGATCGATGTCAATCGATCCGCCCGCCAATCGTCCCAGCGCCGGCGACGGCAAATGCGTCTGGTTTGGGGCAATGTCGTCAATCACGCCGCGGAACTCCGCGCTTGGGCGTCCCGCGACCCGCACATCCACCCGCATCGCCCGAAGTGCTTTCGCGTCCCTGCCGATCTCATCGGCGAATCGAGGCCCAAGCTGTTGATCCGCCACGACCCGGATCACGTCCCCGTGGGTGCTGGTGACCATTCCGATCGCCGTGCCCCGTCGCAGGAACGCGCCTTCAAACTGATCGACGTTCGGTGAAACCCATCGGCCCGCGAACGGCGCGCGCACCCGCAACTGCTCGATCTGCTCACGGACGCGATCGATCTGATCCTGCAATGTGTGCCACTGATCGTTATAGATCTGCACCACCGCCTGGTCTTCCTCGGATGCCGCCTCCCGCCGCACGCTCGCCAGTGCCTGTTGAGCCAAAAGATCCGCGAGGCTGGTCTCCAGTTCACGATTCCGCGCCGTCAGCAGTGGTCGACTGTTCGGGTCAACGTTTGCGCCCGACTGCACCGCCGAATCGACATCGACAAATCCGTCTGACTCCATGTAGACCACCGCAAGTCTCTGGGGTTCAACGACGCCCTGTGCCCGCGTCGTGTCCCGACACGGGATCACACCGACCAAGACCACGATCGCCGCCAGCGTCCCCGCCGTCACCGTGATCGCGCGGGACCGGACGCGGACCAGTTCGCCATGGTTGAACAGGAAATGCAGGAACTTGCCCATCGGCACAAACAGCCACGTCACCAGCGCCACAACCACCAATATCACGCCCAGCCCAAAAAACTGATTCGCCACGAACAACATGATTCCCGTCATGATCACGAATCGATACATGGTGGACGCAATCGCATAGACCAGCAGCCAGGGCTTCTCGCCCGCGCTATGCGCCGGCTGGCGCGGACGTTTCACGCCGTACGCATATCGCTTGACCAGGTAATACAGAAACTGCTTGCTGCGCTGCGCCAGGTTCGGGATTTCCAGAATATCCGACAGGATATAGTACGCATCGAACCGCAGCAGCGGGTTGCCGTTGAACAGCAGCGCCGAGATGCTGGCGATGAAGATCATGTTGTACGCCAGCGCATGCACCAGCGACGTGTCCGGTGTCCGGTTCCACACAATCGCCGCCACCGCCGCCACTGCCAGTTCAACGTGCAGTCCGCCCACCCCCACCAGCGCGCGATGCCATTTGCTGCGAAACGCCCAGGAACTGGACGCGTCCACGTACGGCACGGGCATGAACACCAGCAGCATGATGCCCATCGTGTGCACCTCGCCACCTGTGTTGCTCGACCGCCCGAAGTGTTTACAAGCGAAGCCGTGCCCAAACTCGTGAATCGTCTTGATCACCGCCATCGCCAGATACAGCATCAGCAGGTTTTCCGTCGCCAGCAGTTTCTGCGGGTCCGCCCCCGTCACCAGTTCTTCGCCGCGACCCACCAGATGCAATCCGCCCACCACCAGCAACGCCGCCCACGCCAGGAACCCGATCGGCGTGTAAATCCACCCAACCCAACGCACCCATTGATCCAGGACACGATTCGGATCGAACAACGGGATCCGCACGAACAGCAGATTCATCATGTACGACGACACTTCCCGCCGCACGCGCTTGCGGTGTCGTTCAAACATGCCCTGGGCATCGGGCGGCAGGTCCGCCTGCAACAGGTTCGACACATACAACTGTCCCAGCAGTTGGATCGCCTCCCATTGCGTCACCGCCTCATCGCCCAACTCGTCGATCGTCTCGTTCCACGCCTCGGATACCGTCCGATCACCGTCCAGCAGCCCCACGAAGTGGTAGTCCGATTCCGTCAGTCGGAAGAACTGATTGTTACTCGGATCGCGCAGCACGTGGTACATGTCGCCGCGATACTGCTGCCGGTACGTTTGCACCGCGCTGCGCAACTGCGGCTTCATGTCCGCCACGCGGTACCACGATTCATGAAATGTGGGCCGATCAATCGCCATCGATGTATCTCAATCCGCCGGGGATCGCCGCGCCGCGATAGACCGTCAGATCCAAAGCTTCATCCGAATCCAATTAACCAGCTTGCGCGTCCAGAGCCGGATATACGGCTTGCGCCCATTCTCCACCTTCGCCACGCCTTCCATACCGGGCCGCAGCCATTGCGCCCGCTCATCCATCTTCTCAATCAGCAGCTTCACTCGAACGGTGAACACATTTCGTTGATCGATCTGTTCGGCCACCGGATGAATGCGCTCAACGCGAAATGGAATATACACGCCTGGATGCGAGACTGACGCCAGTTCCCCTCCCATCAGTTCCAGGGAATCCATGTCCGCGATGCGATCATCCGGCACCGCCAGCTCCGCATGCAGTTCAACCAGTGGCGCGATCTCGAACAGAACGTCGCCCGTCTCCACCGGCATTCCCTCTTTCTTCTCGATGTCGCCTGTGCTCAGCACCACGCCGTCAATCGGTGCGGTCAGTTGCGTGCGAGACAGTTGATAGTCAATCAGGGCGACCTGTGCCGCGATCCGCTCCGCTTCCAACCGATTAATCTGCACCTTCGATGAATCCAGGTCGCGCTCCGCCATGTCCGCTTGAGTGGCGAACGATGCCTGTTCCGCCAGCAGGTCCGAACGCCGCAGGCGCAGCTCCTTGCTCTCCAGCGTCGCAAGTACCTCGCCCTCCTTCACCGACTCATTCAGTTTCACGTGCACTTCATCCAGGAACCCATTGAACGGGGCCGGGATGACGCGCAGATTCGTCGCACGAAGCACAAACGGCGCTTCGATCCGGTCCGGGCCTTTGGCAAAGATCAGAAACGCAAGCACCAGCGCCGCCGCAATCGCCGTCACCTTCGCCCATGTGTGGCGCGGCCCCACAATGCCCGCCATCACCTTCCGTGATCCCGCCGCAGCCCGGGCGCCGATCCAGCGATCGTGCTCGTGCAACTCGACCAACCGCGGCGTGCACAAATCACATGTCAATCGCAGCGTTTCGATTTGACCCAGGTCAACCGGCTGATCCGGCGCCCATTCCACTGTTAGCACCGCGTCCGGTTCCCCGTCACGTCGCAGCGGCAAAGAGCAGATCGCCGACGGCCCGTGCTGCGTCGCCAACCGATCCGCTGCGCGCGATACATACGGCGCCTGATCCGCCGCCGGATGAATGATCTCCACGTCCTGGTCGTAGCATTCCTCCATCGTCGATTCGATATCCTGCACCAGCTTCATCTTGCGCGTAAATTTCTCAGTATGACTGATCGACTTCAGCTTCACGTATCGGCCGTGCAGAAAGCCCAGACTCACCCGCTGCGCCGACCACCGGGCCGAAATCTCATTGCATATTGCCATCGCCGCGGCTCTTGCCCGCCGCGTGTTATTCACCGCCGCCAATACCTCCAGGGCCGTGCGCAGGCGCTGCATGTCGTTGGTGCGCATCTGAAGCGTCAGCCGCATCTCGTACAAGCTCAGAAGACTGATCGTCAGTTCCAGACGCTGCCGCGCGTGCGCCACGACATCAGCATCGGTCGCCGCAATGAAGAACACCGCCGCCCCGCGGATCGCATCACGTGACCGCATCGGCAACATCACCAGGTGCTCGCGCGCGGGCTGACCGTATAGTTCATCCTCACGCCGCAGCGGGACCTCAATAGATTGCCCCTCTGCAATGACCCGCGCAAACGCGCTCGCCGCCTGCGCCAGCCACAGCGGTGGTGTCGCCTCCCCATCGACCGGCGGGTACACCGCCAGCACCTCCGGCTGCTGCGCATCAGACGGCCGCAGAATTGCCCCCCCCGCCGCGCCACCCACCCGGCACTGCACTTGCAGCAGGTGTCGCAGGAACTGTTCGGGCGGGCCGTCGAAGCTGGTCAACTGATCGACCATCTGCGACAGCGCCGGACCCTGCGCAACGGTTTGGGCCTGTTCGGTCATGGGGTCGCCACAATTCTATACACTTATCGGCCAAAGGCGGGCATTCCATGCGGTCGGGAAATGTGCCCCGAATCCCTCGATCAGGGCGAACCCGCCGGTGCCGTGTCCGTTGATGCCGCGTCCGTCGGCTTGGGACCCGGCGGCTCCGCCTTCGTCTCGGCCGCTCCGTCCCCGGTCGTCGCCCCCCGCTTGGGCTTGGCCTCGGGCTTCGGCTTCTTCTCGGTGATCACGTCCAATATGCTGTTGATCACCAGGTGCCGCGCTGATTCCGGTGAATATCCGAAAATCTCCCAGTGATTCAGCCCTGCCAGCGCCGCGGTGATGTCCTCGGCGCTCATGATCAGCGCAGGCCGACCCTCAATCTCCATCGCCAACAGCCGCGGTCGCGTCACCCGTCCCATGCGCTGTACTGAATACAATCGATAGCTCACCGTCGTGCAGTCGAAATGTCCCTTCACGATCGGGTGTAGTTCATTGATCGGTGACGGACGCACGCCGGGCATGATCTGCTTGGCCAGCTCCAGCACCTGACGCGATGCCCCATCCGCCCCGCCCGCCGCGTCCAGCCACATCGTCCCCCCGCCTTCAAGCCACGCGCGAATCGCCGTTGCCTCCGCTTCGTCCAGCCGGGCATCCCCCGTGGTCGTCATGAACGTAATCTGATGTGATTTCTTGAGCTGGGCCGGCGTCACCGATGACACCGCCGCGTTCACATCATGGTCGTTCGCCAGAATCGCCTTGAGCTGGTCCAGCGCGATCGGCTCTGGATCAAATTTGCCCGCGTGCTGAATGCGAGCAATGCTCGCCGGCTTGCGCGGACGCAGATTCAGTTGACGCTTGTAGTCCCCCGTCATCCGGGCGCTACGCGGCTTCCGACCACTTACATAAAGATATGTGTTCGTCAATGTCGTGAAGCTGTCCAAATCCGCCCGATTGTTGATCTGCAGATCTTCACTGATATCCGATGTCGCCATCACCACCATCGGTCGAATCCCATTGTGCAACGTCTCCAACCGCACCTGCCGGCCCAGCGGACGATGCATCCGTGTGACCGGATGATCCTCGTCTATCTTCCGCCACGCCAAATCCGGAAACATCTGCTTGCCCAGATCACGCATCGAGCGCACCGCCTGCTGCGTCGCCGGACCCTCCGGCGTGAAAAACAACAGACCGCCCGCCTCAAGATACGCCCGCAGCTTGTCCGCGTGCGCCTTGCTCAATGCGAACTTCTCATGCGTCGCCATGTAAAGAATCGGCGCTTCAATCAACTCATACACCGGCTGATCAAGCTGAGCGATGTACCACGTCAGCGGCACCTCAAACACGTCCGATGCGTAGTCGATGAAATTGCGCACATCATGAGGCCGATTCTGCCACGTCGCATTGTGCTGAAGTTTCACCACCGCCACCGGACTGCGCGCCTGCGCCAGATAAAGCAGCGCGAACCCCGTCGATAACACCCGACCCTTCGGGCCGTCCCAATACCCGCCCGTCTGCTGTGCGTTCAGCATTTGCGCCGTCACCGCCCGGTACCAGTCGATCCCGTTGAGCGTGCGGAAACCCGAAATATGCCCCACGCGCTGCACCGTCCACATGTAGTAATAGAAATCCTCCAGCTCCTGCGGATCGGCCAGCGAAAAGTTCGTATTCAGCCAGTCCAGGCCCTTCTGCAATTGCGTGGACGTGTGCGTGCGCCCCACCTGATGCATCTTCGCGCCGTACAGATATCGTTCCGTTAGACTCAACACTGACACGCCGCCCGCCGTCATTGGACCGGACACGCGGCGATTGAAATCGACCGTCTCCGTCGCATCCGCCACCGGTCCAACCGCCCAGCCCCCCGAGGTTCCATCCTGCGTCGCGCGCCAGTGTTTGTCGATCGCCTGCCACATCTTGCGCTCAATCGGCCGCCCCGCCCGCTCGCAGCCGAACAATCCCAGCACCCCGTATTGCCCGTTGGCGTGATCACCAAATCCCTTGGCCTTCCCACCCGTCCACGACGCCCCGAAGTTCCCCTGATCCGTCAACGCCCCCTCAAACCACACCGCATCGCGATGCACCCACGGCCGCCATCGCCGAGGCATCTCCGCCAGCATCTGCGCACGCATCCCGCGAAAATACGTCATCGGCACGTCAAGACTGAGCACCAGATTGATTCGCCGAAACAGGTCCGGCGTCTGGAAACTCTCCCCCGATTCAAGCAGCGCCCAGCACGCCAGCGCATGGCTGCCCAAATGGATGTTGTCCTGCTGCCGGTGGTAATTACCGTGGTGCGGCAAGAACGCGTACGACGGCTTCATCCCGTACAACGCCGCGATCGCCTTTTCGATCCCATCATTGATGTGATCAATCGTCAATTCTTCCGGCGTGATCTGTGCCCGCGGCGCCGCCTCCTGCGCCTGCGCCGTCGATACCACCGTCATCACCGCGATCATCAACGGCAACATCACATGGCGCATCCGACCCACGTTGCCCGCTCGGTCCGTCGAACTATGCCCGCATCGTTCTATCATCATGCATTCAACTCGGTCACGACTTCTCGTCCTTCGGCGCGATCAGAGCTTCTCCGGCTGCTGCAACAGCTCAATCAAATGAAACGCATAGTCCGCGAAGTTGCGCTTCGTGCCCCCGTAATCCACGTAGCGCTGATGCTGCCGCGCCACGCGCTTCAGATGATCGGCAAACGCCAGCCGCGTCGACTCGTCATACTGTGCCATGGCCCCATGAAATGTTGCCTGATACACGTACGCCACCAGATCGAATGCAATGTGCCGCTTCTTGCGTACGTTCTTCTCGATCGCTTTGGCGACCAGGCTGAGCACCTGGGAATCCCCGCTTCGCACTAGGCAGTAAATCAGGTCGCCTCGGTATTGGCGCACGATGCTGTTCAGCCAGCGGATCCGCGTGTTGTACGCCTGCACCTTCTTGTCCACCACGTGCTTGAACTTGATCTTGGCCGCCAGCTTCAAGTTCGCCTCCGCCTGCGGTCGTTCCGCCGGCGACATCAGAGGCAACGCCGCCGGGCCGTAGATCACCTGCTGGAACGGCGGATAACCCTTCGTCGCACGCGCCGTGTGATAGAGCCGATGCCACATCTGGTAGTTCTTCTTCGGCACGTAGCGATGCTCTTCGCGATGCGCACCGACCAGCGGCTCAGGCATCTCATTGACCAGGTCCACCAATATCGGCACCGCCTTGGCTAACTGTTCCCCCGATGCGCCCCGCACCACGTGCATCAGATGCCACCGAATATAGCTGTCGCGGTACTCCTGCCCCGTCAGCGGCTGCCGCATCCGCCTCAGAATCGCACCAATGTCCTCCGGCTTCAATTCACGGACCTTCTCGTGTGGCCGACTGAATACAGGCGCCACCTTCGACTCGGTCTTCCACACCTCAATCTCGCGCGCCTCAGCTTCAAGCTGAGCCACCACCGTCTTCAGCACCGCCGGCCGATCCTGCTTGTTCGATTCTGTCGCCTTCTTCCCCGTCCCATCCGCCGCCGGCGGCTGACCATTGGCCGCTGTTGTCACTGCGTGACTCACCAATCCCAGCAACACACAAATCCACAGCCGATCGATCATGCAATGGCCATCCCAACATCGCGCCCGACTCAGGCGCCTCGACTCATGATAGATCAATGATATGCCGTTGGACACGCGAAATCGCCCATTGTTCCTACGTATTGGGTTCACAGAATGCGCCCGCGGCTGAAATCGCGCCCTCCCGGCTACTGCGATTCCAACTCCACCCCCGTCTGTTCGTCCCAGATGCTCGCCAGCCGATCGCGCGTCGACGCATCCGACCCTTCGCCCGGCCCGCCGTCGCCGTTTCCACCCGCCGCGGAGGTCCCGCTCTCCTCATGCGCCACGACCGCCGCCACATCCTCGTCGTCCCCCGCATCACGCGGCGCTGCTTCCGCCGCCTCGCGCGCGATGCGTCCGTCCGCGCCCACCTGATCCAGCCGCACGTCCACCACTTTTGACACGCCGCGCTCCTGCATCGTGATCCCGTACATCGCATTGCACGATGCCATCGTCCGCTTATGGTGGGTCACGATGATGAAGTGGGAAGTATTCAAGAAGCTCTTGACGACCGTGTTGAACCGATCCACGTTTGCCTCGTCCAACGCTGCATCCACCTCGTCGAGAATGCAGAACGGGCTCGGACGCGACTTGAAAATGCTCATCAACAGCGCCACCGCCACCATCGTCCGCTCCCCGCCCGACAGCAGGTTGATCGTCTGCGGCTCCTTGCCCGGAGGCTTGGCCATGATCTCTATCCCGCTCTCCAGCACATCCACCTGACCCTCTTCATCCGCGATCAACATCAGATCAGCCCGGCCCCCGCCGAACAGACGACGGAACATCCCCGACGACCCCGCGAAGTGCTCGCGAATCTGATTGAACGTCTCCTCAAAGCGCGATCGGCTCTCCTCGTTCAAATGGCGAATCAACTGATCCAACTCCGCCCGCGCCCGATCGATATCCGATAACTGCTCCGACAGCGTCTCTGCCTGTTGTTCCAGATCACCTTGTTCATCAATCGCGTGCAGATTGACCGTGCCCAGCCGATCGATCTTCTGCTTCAGTTCGGCGATCTCGGTTTCAATCGGCTCCCAGTCCACTTCTTCCGGCTCGTACGTGCGATACGCCGCCGCCAGATCCAACGACAGTTGCTCCTGCGCCCGCTCGATCAACCCGTCGCTCCGCACATCCAGCTCACGCTGGGCGATCTCCTGCTCGTGCGCCACCCGTTCATGTCTCTCCACTTCATCGCGCTGCTGCCTGGCCGACTCGCTCTGGGCGGTGACCCGCCGGTCCGCTTCGCTCAGTTGCGCCGCGAACAGTCCGATCTGCTGATTCAACGCGTCGATCTGCAACTGAGCTTCGCCAATCTGCTCCACCGCTTTGTTACGCGATGCTTCAAGCGACGTGATCTGTTCACTGTGAAGCGCCAGTTGCTGCTCAATATCACGCTGCTGCCGCTCCGCATCGACCCGCGCCGTCTCGAACTGACGTAACTGCTTCTCACCCGCCGTGATCTGTTCAGACAGCTTGCCCGTTTCCACCCGCGCCGCCGTCACCTGCTCCCGCGCCGCGTCCACTTCCCCGCGCGTGGTTTCGATCTGCTGTTCAATCGTCGCCGCCCGGTTCCGCGACTCGATCGATTCATTCTCCAGCCGCTCGGCCTGCTGTTCATTCGACTGCTTCTGAGCATCCGCCTCTCGCAACTGGCGGTGAATCTGTTCGACTTCCGCCGACACGACCGGCTGTTCACGCTCAATCCGCGCGATCGACTCGCCCGCCTGATCCAGCTTCGCGTTCAGATCCACTTTGATCGTGTTCGCTTCGTAAATCGCCTGTCGCAACTCCTGCTGCGTGCGTTCCAGATGTGATGCGCGATCCGACAGATTCGCCAGCGCCGCTTCGTCCGTCTCGATTGCCTCGTCCAGATCGGTGATGCGCTCCTGCAATGCCGACAATTCGCTTCGCCGACTGATCAGCCCTGTCCCCGAGGCCTCTGTGATCGGCCCCGCGACCACGCGGCCGTCCGTCTCCAACAACTCACCACGCTCCGTAATACACCGATACCCGCTCGGCAGCCGATCGCGCAGTCGCCGCGCCACCCCAAGATCCTTCACCCCCAGCGTCCGTCCCAACAGCTTCCACACCAGCAGACTGATCTGCTCGGGGTGCCGCACCATGTCGATCATCGGTCGCACTTCACCCGCCGCGATGCCGATCTCCTGTGCCACGGCGATTGCATCGATGTCCATCCGCATCACCGGCAGTTGATCGATCGGCAAGAACGTCACCCGGCCGCTCAGCGATGCCAGCAACGCCTCATGCTCTTGGATCTCATCCAGACGATCCACGACCAGTGCCTGCTGATGTCCGCTCAACGCTGCCTCAACCAGCGGCGCGTCCGCCACGTCCGCCTCGATCATCTCCGCCAGCAGCCCGCGCACGAACGCAAACTCATTCTTCCCGTCCGTGTCCCTGCTCGAAGCCCGTCGCGCCAACACCGCCTTCACCGCATCGTCCACGCCGGTCTGCGCCTGTTCCAGTTCATCCAACGTGTCACGCCGACTCTCCTGCGCGCTGCGATTCTCCTTCGCGCGCGCCAGTCGCTCGGTCAATGTCCGTTGCTGCTGCGACAACTGATCCGCCGCCTCCTTCTGATCCTCCAGCCGCGCCGTCTCCGTCGCGATCAGCCGCGTTGCGTCGTTCAGCCTGCCCTCAGCCGCGTCACGTGTGTCCAGCAATCCGTTCAACTCGTCCGCAAGCTGAGCTGCCCGGTCGCTCAAGCGATCCCGGTGCCCCGTCAGGTTCTTGCTCTCAATGTCGATCGCCGCGATATCATTGTGCAGTTGCGTCGTCTGCCGCAGCAGATTCACTGTGCCCGCTTTCTCATCTTCCAGCCGGGCTTCCAGATCATTGAGCGCATGCTGACGCGACAGGTGGTGTGCCGTCGCCCGTTCGATTCCTGCGTCCGCCTCCACCAACTGCCCGCGCAGCGTCTCCAGCGCCGTCGTCTGCTGATCGTCCTGCGTACTGATGCGGGCGATCTGATGGATCAGATGATCCCCTCGCGCCTGGTCGCGCTCGATCTGATCGTTCACCTGAGTCAGCGACGTCTCGGTGAACTGCTGCCGCTGCGCCGCCTGCTCGCGCATCGCCTCGGTCTGAATCCGCTGCTGCTCGATACGCCGCTGCTCGTTCTGCAATCGTTGACGCACCGCCTCAGCATCCGTGCGCTGCTGTTCCGCCTTCGTCAGCGCCTCCGCCGCCTGCTCGCGCTGACCCGTCGCGCTTGCCAGCGACTCACTGACCGTCTTCAAGTCGCTCTGCAGTCGGTGGTAGTCGGCCAGAACGTGTGTCAGTTGCAGTTCGCGAAGTCTCTGCGTGTGTTCCTGGAACGTCCGCGCCCGACCTGCCTGCACCTTCACCGACCGTAGTCGCTTTGCAACATCCTCTACCTTGTCCCGGCACCGAAGCAGATTCTGCTCCGCCCGATCCAGCTTCCGTTGCGCTTCCTTCCGCTGCGCTTTGAACTTTGAAATCCCCGCCGCCTCCTCGAAGATCACGCGCCGGTTCACCGGATTGTTCACCAGCATCGCGTCGACCTTGCCCTGCTCGATAATCGAGTAGGCGTTCGTCCCGATGCCCGTGTCATAGAACAGCTCGCGAATATCCCGCAATCGCGCCCGCTGCCCGTTCACCAGATACTCACTCGTGCCGTCCCGGTACAAACGCCGTGTCACCGCCACCTCATCCTGATCCAACGGCAGGAACCGTCCCCCCGTCTCCTGCACTGGATTCTCAAAGTGCAGCGTCACCGCTGCCATCCCCGCCGGCTTCCGGCCCGCCGACCCATTGAAAATCACATCCAGCATCGCCGAGCCGCGCAACGATTTCGCCGACTGCTCCCCCAGCACCCACTTGATCGCGTCGACGATATTCGACTTGCCGCAGCCGTTGGGCCCGACAATCGCCACCGTCGGTTCATTAAATGAAATAACCGTCTTATGGGCAAAGGATTTGAACGCGTTTAGCGTGATCTTGGCAAGACGCATAGGCGACTATGACCTCCTGTCCGGATCGGCAATCCACAATGATACACGTCCCGCTGCATCATCGTGGCGGTCGCGTCGCGACGCCGACCCTGTCGCAAACAGCTATAGATGCGCATCGGCCATTCCTTGGCCGCGCCTACTGATTTGCGGGATTATCACCCGAATCGCCCGGTTCGGCAAGGTCTTGTCGCTCCCGGACATCCGATTCGGGGCGGCCCGGCTCCCGCGCCTCATTCAGCTGGTGCTCCGCCACCCGCTGCATCAGGTCCGAGCTTTCCATCACAAACGGTGCGTCAATCCACCCCTCGCGCGTCAACTGCTCCAGCGTCGACACAATCCGCGCGTAATCCAGATCGAACCCGCGCAACGCCCCATCTTCACCCGGCCGGGCCGCCATCAGTGACACGATCTCCACCACCGTCGGCAGCGACTGGGCCTCAATCGCCTCCGAAGCGGTCGTGGGGCGGCAATACACCTCCACCAGCCCATTCGGCTCTTTTGCTCGCATCATCAGCCGATCCCCCCACGTGCTGAAGAACAGGGGTGTCTCGATCTCCAGGTTCCGCCCGAAGATCACGATCCTCGGCCGGCCCTGACGCGTCACGTAAACCATCGGCCGGTCGCTCGCAATCACGTCGATCTCCAGCAGCTTATGCGACACAATCCGACGTTCGATCACCTTCGACCCATACCGGTCCAGCTTCTCAAACGCCGCCAGACGCACCATCTGATCTTCGCTGTTTACCAGCTTCCGCAGCACCGACGCCGCCCGGAAGTTCGCCCCATCATGCCTCATCAGCCGCCCCAGCAGCCGCGTGGCCTGATCCTGAGACCCCGCCGATTGCTGTGTGGCCACCGCCTCCAGCGACGGCAACACCCGTGCGTCGCCCAGGTCCGTCGCCGCCGTCAACGCCGTCATCCGCACCACCGGATCCGGATGGTCGTACAACGTCCGCAGAAACGTCAGATTCTGCTTGCCCATCGCTTCCCACGCGTACGCGATCCGCTCGGCGTGTCGTTGCTGGCTCGGCTGCTCCAGCACCGTCAGCAGTTCCCGGGCCTTGGCTCGGGCGTATTGCTGCGTCGGATTCAGGAATACATGCCGCGCCACCTCCAACATGTGCGTCGTGTCGCCCCGGTAGCGTGTCAGGATGTTCAACTCGATCAGGTCGGACGTGCGCGCCTCGGCAAACGGCCTGTCGTCCTCGGGCATCTGCTGCAAGAGCCCTGGGCCGTTGAGCCGATCCGCAATCCGCGCCGCCAGCGTGTGCGACGCGTGATTCAGCCCCAATTGAAGCGGTCGATCGCGTCGAAGCTGACCCCCACCCAGCACCCGCCCGATCCGCGGATCATCCGTCGCATCAATGTCCATGCCTTCCGGACTCGCCAGCGCAAACGGATTCAGAAAGATCGGCCCACGCCCCTCGCCCGGCGGATTTAGCGGCGCATGCGAGAGATCCAGACCGCGCGGGCTCAACTCCGTCGTGTACAGCACCCCGCCGGCCAGGCTTGTCGTCTGCGTCTGACGCAACGCCTCCACGACAAGATCGAAGCGCGTCCCCGCCGCCGCGCCTGCCGGAATGATGCCTGAAACTGTGACGACGGCCGTCGTATCGCTGGCAATGAAATTCGCCGGACGCAAATGCTCATAAGGGGTCCCCACTTCCCCGAATCCCTGACGCACCGCCTCATTGATCAGCCATTGCCGCAACGCCGGCGGGCAATCCGCTGATCCCGTGTTGTCGAGATTCGCCACCAGGCTGAATCCAGTGACGAACAGCGGGAAGTACCCCCGGACCGTCGTCATCGATCCGATCGTCCCGTGCAGGAACGTCGGCCCGGTGTACCGCGGTGCCGGCGTCGGCGGGGCCAGGGGTGTCACCGCCTTGTCTCCACAGGCCCCCAGCAAGCACGTGACAAACACCATCGCGATCCAGCATCTTGGTCTAGACATCAGCGGATTCCGACAAGGAGGGCAGTGGGGCGGTTGGGCATTTCCATCAACGGATCATCGACAGCCGGGCCACGCGCGGCGGCGGGAATGCGGCTCGTCACCGCCTTTCGCGGTTTCCCCCAAACACGTCCCGCCGGCACGAATCAACTCAGCGATCGATCCCGACCCGCACATTCTAGCCTATTCCTGCCAGCTTCGCCGTCGCGGCGTAATCGCTCACGCCCCCCACCCCTCCGGGAGCCGTCACGTTCGCCGCCCCCGCCCCCGCCGCCAGTCGACCCGCATCCGCTACACCCAACCCCCGCAAGAGCCCCGTTAGCAGCCCCGCGTAGAAGCAGTCCCCGGCGCCCGTCGTGTCCACCACAGCTCCCGGCGCCGCCACCATCTCGACCTGAATCAATTCGCCCGGTTTCGGGCTCAGCAGGGCCCCATCGGACCCCAGCTTCACCCCCAGCAGCCCCGGAGCGCCGCAATCTCGGTAGATCGCGATGATCTTCTCCGGATCCGTCTCCCCCGTCTGGTTCAGTGCTTCCGCCCGTGACGGCACATACACATCCAGCTCCGGCAATATGCGATCCAGCGGCTTCAGCGCTCCCCCCTCGCCCGCCGCGTCCATCGCCGTCGCACACCCCGTCGCGCGGATCGCCGCCAACACCTCCGCGAGATCGTCCTCCAGATTTGGCATCAGCGAGTAATACCCCACAAGCATCATGCGCGATTGTGCGAACAGCTCCAGATGATCCATGTACGCCGACTTGTTCAGCTCCTTTGGCGCCCCGACGCAATGAAAGAAGCTTCGCTCCCCCGAGCCGTCGACCATCACCACCGTCGTGCTCGTCGCCCCCGTCGGATGGTCCATCAGCCCCGTTGTATCGATCCCCTCCGCTTCATATCGCCGTCGAATCACCGGCGCCCAGTCATCGCGGCCCAGATAGCTGAACGCAGCCGTCTTCATCCCCAGCCGCGCCATCGCGATCCCCGAATTCGACACCGTCCCCCCGCACGTCAACTCGATCGGTTCCACCAGGTGCAACAGCCCATGGCCGATCGGGTCATCCAGCGACACCGGCCGCGTGAGAATGTCCACCACGCACGACCCGCACACCACGCAATCAAACGTCTTGTCCATACCCCACAGTTTACCAGTCCGCGATCACCGCCGCTCGCCCCCTCCCCGCCCGGCCTCAGCGCAAAAAACAACCCGCCGTCGCTCCATCGACAGCGGGTCGAATACGAATCGATTCGCTAGCGTTCCACGTTAGCCGTGCTGGATCTGCTGCTGTTTCTTCGTGAACAGCCAGACAATCAAGCCCAGGGCGATCAAACCAATGAATCCACCTTCGCTGCCCAGGCCCTTGATCGTGGCAGTGAGGTTCGCCACGATGCTCGTGCCCCCACCGTCACCGAAGGTGAACACGCCCACGCCGAAGATGATCTCCAGCACGATGGCCAAAGCCACCAAGAGCAATGCGATTTCCGTGATCTGACGCAACCAACCTTTAACGTTTTCTAGGGTTCCCACTTGTGAAGCTCCTTGATTAGTTTCGCGGGATGGGTCCAACTCATGAACGTTATCAGACCGGTTCGGTTGGATCGCGCGCCGCCCTTGAACATTTAACGCCGTTGGTTATCGGAACCACACGGGCGCAAGGGCCAATCACGGCCGCCGCCATCCAGCCAGAAAGTCCTAAACACCTAAAATGAAATGATTTAACGATTAGGCCAATCTTCCCCCGCCAGATCGCCCAATCCCCACAATCCGACCATTTACGGTACCGCGATCGTCTCACCGACCAACATCTCGTACACCTGCAGATACTTAGCCAGCGTGTTCTGCACGATCTCATCGGGCAGCGTGGGTCCCGGAGGCGTCTTGTCCCACTTCCCTTCGGCGCACAGCCCCTCCAGGTAGTTCCGCACGTACTGCTTGTCGAAGCTGTCCTGATCTCGGCCCGGCTCGTAGTCGTCCGCCGGCCAGAACCGCGAACTGTCCGGCGTCAGCTCCTCCTCAATCAGAATCGGCGGCCCGTCCCCTGCGGTCGGCAATCCGAACTCAAAC
>NYZD01000043.1 GCA_002685935.1 Planctomycetaceae bacterium
GTTCGGCGGCGAGGCGTCCGAGACGGTTCGGCACCTGGCGAAGTCGCTGAAGCGCCTGCCTGACGGCCATCCCTGCGGGCGCATCGTTGTCGTGGGCAACCCGACGTTCTCATTCGGTGATCTCGAGGCAGACGCCATGACGAACGTGGACATCCGCCGCGCGGCGCGAACCGGGCCCGGCTATCACGACGAGCGTTGGGAGTTCGGCGTGCCCTATCCCGACGTGCTCGTGCGCTGGACGACGCGGACCAACCTCGACCTGTGCATGCGGATGATCGCCGACGGCCGCCTCAATGTCGAGCCACTGACGACCCACCGCGTCCGCCTCGATCGTGTGGATGAGCAGACATCGGCTATTCTCGATTCGCCTGCCGAGGCGCTGGGGGTGGTGATTGAATACCAGGAGCAATCCCCGTGAGCCACAAAGCGACGATCTCGCTGGTCAGCTTCCCCACGCTGCCGTCCGATGCGCCTGGCCGACTCGAGGCGACGCTGGCGCGAATGCAGTCGTACGTGCGGCGCGCCGCCGACGCACGAGCCGACCTCGTGGCGTTTCCCGAGGAATGCAACGTGCACGGCGGACCCGACAGCACGGACCAGGCCTGCGAAGCAATGGTCGGTCCAACGCTCAGCGCCCTCTCGGCCGCCGCGGCCCGAAACGGTATCTACGTCGTCTGCCCGCTGAGCACGGTCGAAGCCGGCGTGCGCCACAACAGCTCGGCGCTGCTGGATCGCGCCGGACAACTCGTCGGCGTGTACCACAAGAACTTCCCGGTCCACCCGGAGCTGGACGCGGGCACGATGCCGGGCACGGAGGCACCGGTCTTCCAGACCGACTTCGGGCGCGTGGGCCTGTGCATCTGCTTCGATCTGGAGTACCACGAAGTGGGCCGGCAGCTGTGCAACCACGGGGCGGAGTTGGTTGTCTGGTCTTCGATGTGGGCCGGGGCGCGCATGATGTCGCGATGGTGCATCGAGTTCGGGTTCGCGATGGCGGCGGTGTGCTTCGGGGAGTCGGCTCTGACGGACGTAGCCGGTCGCGAGATCGCGCGCGTTCGGCGCGAACGTGACGATCCCGATCATGTCACATCCATGGTCACCGGTTCCGTCGACATGGACGAACGATTGCTGCACCACGACTTTAATCTGGATCGACTCCGACGCGCCAGAGCAACGTACGGCGACGACGCGATCGACGCCGAACACATCAAGAGCGAGTGTCGGTTGAAAATCAATTCGCTCGCAAGCGGGCGCTCGACGGATGAACTGTTGGGCGAGTTCGACTTTGAATCATTGCGTGACTACCACGCTCGCGCGCGACGCGATCGGCAGCGCGCCCTTGACGGAACCTATCACCGCGGAGCCCATTGACATGGCGAACTACGAGCTGGTCAACATGGCCGAAATGCCTGCCGTGGACTGTCCCTGCGGGAAGACGCGGCGGGCGTTTGTGGACGATCCCGACGGAATCGCGTCACTCCATCTGGTGGACATCAGGGCCGACAGCCAGGCGCACTACCACGCTCAGCTTACGGAACTGTATTTCATCCTCGAGGGTGAGGGGTACATGGAGCTGGATGGTCAGATGCTTCCGGTCAAACCCATGACCGCCATCCTCATCAAGCCCGGCTGCTGGCACCGTGCGGTGGGCCAACTGAGGATCATCAACATTCCGATCCCAGCGTTCGACCCCCAGGCACCCGATGAACATTTCGGCTGATGCCGCGGCGTGAGCGGCTGGCGACGCTCTGCGGCCCCACGCCCGCCAGGCAAGGAACGTAGACGCAGCCAGCCGATGTCGTCGGCAGAACGCTCCCATACTCGGTCCACTGTGCGGGCGCAACAGTTTGTCACGTGGATAATCAGCCGTATTTCTTGGCTGTGAGAGTGTGCCGGCCCAGCAGATTGTCTGGATGATGACTTGCTTGGGGCTCGATCGACTTGCTGGCTGTGGGCTCGTAGGCGATTTGTGTGCGCTGGTCACATGCGCAAACAACACAGACGCCGTGAAGATGGGCAAACTTGGCCCGGTCCGGATCGACGAAGCGGCCCGGACACGTCGAAGTTCAGCCAAAAAGGTCTTGCGTTGGGGGGCGGCCGCTATGCTGCCCTTGTTGTGCGGGGGTGGTCCCTGCCCGGAGGCCATATGGGGAATCCCGGCTGAGAGGAAGCCGAATCGTTTCGGTGGACGGCAGTCTGCGGGTAGCATGGCCCCGATCGGTCTAGGGCGGTTTCTGGCCAGGAGCGAGCTGGGAAATGCCGGGTCGGCACTGCACCTGCCGGGCGCAGACGCGAAGGGAAAGGCAGCATGAACCTGGAATCCAGCGCGCGTGCACGGGAGATCAGGCGGGTGTCGAAGCAGTCATCGGACTGCGAGGTTTGGGCTCTGCGTCTGACACCCGGTCCCAACCTGTTCACAGACTGGCGCTTCATTCTGTCTGGCGATGTCTGGGGCGGCTTCCACTGGGCGGCGAAGGACAGCGACGAGACGATCCCCGTGCGCGTCTACGATGACGACGGCGAGTACGCCGATACCCCGATCGACGCCCGCATGGTGCCGGAGGACATGCCCTGGGGCATCCGCATCGAGTGCCAGCCGGCTGATCGCAGTGACCCGTTCCCTTCCGGCCAGGCGCCGGGACAGGTGCTGTATGACGGTGGTCGCTACCGCACCTGGTACAGTTCGCTGCTGCCGTGGCAGACCGCACCGTCTCGCCTGCTGGCAGCGTGGTGCTGCGCCGAGTCGGATGACGGCTTCTCCTGGCGGAACCAACAGGAGTGCGTGCTGGACTTCAGCGACTGCCCGGGCGTGAACGCTGCCAAGCTGCCCAGTGTCTTTGTCGATCCCTCGGCTCCCGACACGGGACGTTACAAGATGGTGTTCCTGGGCCAATCGACGGACCCGGCGGATGAGCCGTTCCGGCGTCAGCTTCTGGGGGATTTCCTGCGCGAGCAGCCGGACGACATTGATCCCACAGCTCTGGGGCCGGCAGACGGGCAGGAGACGCCGCTGATCAGGTTCGGCCGATTCGGGGCTGTCTCCGCCGACGGTATCCACTGGCGGGTGTTACCCCGACTGCTGATGTTGCTCTGCAGCGATGCACAGAACGTGGTCCACTACGACACGATCCGGGAGACGTACGTCTGGTATCTCAAGTCGCAGTGGTATTCCTTGCGTCGCGCCATCGCCCGGTCTGAAACAAAGGACTTCGGACGCTGGCCTTTGGCGGATACGGTGCTCTTTCCCGGCCCGGACCTGGCGCCTTCCGATGACTGGTACACCAACAGCAAGACCATCTACCCCGGTGTCCCGGACGAGCACCTGATGTTCCCCTCCCTGTACCGCCATTTCACGGATACGTCCGAACTGCGCCTGTTCACCGGTCCGGACGGTACGGCGTGGAATCAGGTGCCGGGCGGACCGGTGCTGACTCCCGGTCCTGCCGGATCGTGGGACGCCGGCTTCTTCGTTGCGGAGACCGACCTGGTACCGCTGCCGGGGGATCGCATCGGCTTGCCCTACAGCGGGTACCCCTACCCGCACAAGTATCCCCGCACCAAACATACCCTCGCCGGACACGGCCATGCCTATGCCCTGTGGCCCCGCGAACGCCTGGCGGCCCTGGTGGCCGATGAGCAGGGCGCGTTCACGACTTTGCCGCTGTTGTTTGACGGGCGACGACTTCGCCTGAACGTGAAGACCGAGACAGCGGGTGAGGTCCGCGTGGAAGCGGCGACCAGCAGATACATCGGCGGCGCCGACGAGGTGTTGCCCGGCCGCAACTTCGACGACTGTCTTCCAATCAGCGGCGACTCGCTCGATCACATCGTCACCTGGCGCACCGGCCAGGACCTCGGGCACGCGCCGGACCAGCCGGTGACCCTACGGTTCCGTCTGCGAGCAGCCAGGCTCTTTGCGTTCGAGCTGGTGGTATGATCTTCTAACGCTCTCTCGAGCAGGTATGGCCCTGGCCGTACTCACTGAAAGGAAGCTTGATTTGACAGCACCGATCGAGCAACCCAACCAGAATCAAGTCGCTTTTCCGTTGGGACCATAGGTTGATGCAATACGATGGGTCTACCCGATCAGCCGTCATGGCGCGCCGACTTGCAACACCCAACGTAGCGCTGTCATATTAGGGAGACGTCACAATCTCTTGGGCCGGTATGGCAGGAGTTGAAGGATTATGATGCGACTAATGGGACATGTTGCTCTGGTCACTGGCGCCGGGCAGGGGATCGGCCGAGCGATCGCAATTGCACTCGCCGAGGCTGGTGCGACGGTCGGCGTCAATGATTTGAACGGCGTGTCAGCCGATCGCACGCGCGACGAGTTAAAAGTCGCGGGCTTTCGTGCAATCGCAGTGCCGGCGGACGTATCGGATGATGCGGACGTCGGCACGATGATCAAAACTGCCTCGGACGAGCTGGGGCCGATCGACATTCTTGTTAATAACGCTGCGGCGCCGGCGGAGATGAAGATGTTGTCGGAGAGCACGCTTGAGGATCAGAACGCCGAGTTGACTACTCTCATCGGCACGCTCAACTGCACGCGGCACGTCCTTCCGTCAATGATCGAAAGACGAACCGGGCGCATCGTGAATATCTCATCGATTGCGGGGACGCACGGCATGCCGACGCGTGCGGTGTATTCTGCAGCGAACGCCGGGATCGATGCGTTTACGCGCGCGATGGCGGCGGAACTGGGACGGTGCGGTATTACGGTGAATAGCGTCTGCCCCGGTGCGATCGAGAGCCATCGCTTCAAGGCACGTAGCGACGGGGCTCGCCGTAATGTACGGCAGACCATCGCACTGGACCGATTCGGCGAACCTAACGAGATTGCCGACGCGGTCTTGTTTCTCGTCAGCGACATGGCGAACTACATCAGCGGCACAGTGATCGATGTCGATGGCGGGTTCACCGGTTACCTGCCGCCCAGGGCCCCGAGGAATTGAACGATGACCAACCACACGATCGCGCCCGAGGAGTTTGATCAGCGACACGAGCGAGTGCGCGCGTTTCTGCGCGAGCGCGATCTGGGCGCGCTGATCGCGTACTCCCCGCCTGCCGAACACAAATGGACTCAGACCGGCCACGTCGCGTATCTGTCGGGTTGGGCGAACCACGACCGCATTGTCGAGTCGGTGGTCGTCGTGCCGGCGAAAGGTGACGCGGCACTATTTCTCACCGGCATGCCTTACATGCTCGAGCAGATCGCCAATGTGTCGCCGCTGACCGACGTGCGCCTGGTGGGGGCGATTGATCCGAACGCGATTGCGACGCACGGCGGAAGAAGAAGCGATTTCGTCAGCGAAACAAAGGCGATCATGTCCAATGCCGACGCACGCGTGGGTGTGGTGGGCCTCAACGCGATGCCCGTGCCGTTTTTCGACATGTTGAGCGGCGGATTCGGCGACCAATTGGTGCGCGCCGATGACATCGTGGCCGAGACGCGCGCCGTGAAGTCCGATGCGGAAGTTCGTTTGATGCGCGAGGCGGCTCGGCTGAGCGATCTTGGATTCGAAACCATGTTGAAAACAGCGCGCCCGGGGATGCGCGGTGTCGAGATCCTCGCGGAGATGGAGCGCGTCGTTCGCCGCGAGGGCGCCGACCACGCCAAGTATTGGATGGCGTCCGGTCCGGCGCCCGATTGGGCGGATACCCAACTCGATATTAAGGCCCATGAGCGTGTGCTCGAATACCGCGACCTGATGGCTTCATGCTCATACGTCGTCTACAAGGGCTACTGGTGTCATGGCCAGCGCACCGGCACACTGGGACAAACGTGCGACGAACTGACCGACATCTATACGGGTGTGCGCGAAGCACAAGATGCGGGATTGGCGATGATCAAACCAGGGGTACGCATCGGCGAGGTCGGAGCGACAATCCGCGACATTGGCGCCACGCATTGTTTCGAGATGCCCGGCGCCCGCTATGGTCACGGCATCGGCATGGATTACAGCGAACAGCCCGTGCCGCTCAATGACACCAACGAAGCGACGTTCAAGGCTGGCATGACTATCGTCCTCCATTCGGTTTTCACGTTGCCGGGCTCCGGGAAAATGTTCGTGCCGTTGGGCGATGTCTGTCATGTCACGCCGGACGGACCGGAGTTCTTAATGGGTTTCAGTCGAGATCTTTTTGTGGCGGACGCGTGACGACGACGACGGAACTTCAGCGCGAATCCCGTGATGCTCGTATGAGCGAGATCCGCCAAGACACGACAAGTGCTAATGAGAGATGGTGTCAATGCCAAATCGGCGTCTGGCTGGCTGAACGCGAATGAAACGCTCTCTCGACCTCATCGACGGCTACTGTCACTGCGGCCTGCGCAAGTATCGGCCGATCGAGGATGTTGGGCGGGTGTCAGATCGCTTCGGTGTATCACGCACTGTACTCGTCCAGCACCTGGGCGAATATGACAACAGTTACATCGGCGCGATCGTAGAGGCGCAGCCGAGCCGATTTGCCGGAGTAATGCTGGTGGATGTTGACGGCGATGCGACCGATTTGAAGCTGCCTGGCTTCCGCGGCGTGCGCCTCGTCGCCAGGACGTTGCGAACGCATCGGCACATCTGGGAGCAGGCGGCATCGCTAGGTCTGAACCTGGTCATCTACGATGAGCCGACGATTGCCGATCACGTCGAAGCACTGGCGTTGTTTTCCCAGCAGCATCCACGCGCGAGCCTGATCATCTCGCACTTAGGCATGTTGACGCGCAGTCTGCGGGACCATCGGCAGATTCTCGATTTGGCGGCACATGCGAATGTGTACGTACAGGTGTCGGGGATGCACATGATCAGCCAAGAGCCGTACGCGCCGCTCGTGCCAATCATAGAGCGGTATGTCGAGGCATTCGGCCCGCGGCGGCTTTATTACGGCAGCAACTTTCCAGTAATGGGGCACGACGACCTGTACGGCCGAGAACTCGAACTGATGCAAAGCGGCGCGCTGGGCGTGCCGTCGGATATGATAGAGGAGGTGCTATGCAACACAGCGGCTGCACTGTGGTTTGTGTAGCGGCGCAAGAGTTCGTCGCCTGGAGTTGAGGCGTGTTTCATCGATGACGTGGCCCAAGGCGAGGGACGTGGTTTCGCCGGATACATGAATCTGTTCCATCCGGGCACCGGCGCTCTGTACCTGTTAACTCCGTAACCCAGCAGATTGTGAAGCAAAATAATGACTTGGCGACACCTCGTAGGGTTCATCTGACCGCTGTATCGCACGAAACATGCGCACAAGCTGTCCGACGGTACAGCCGCCGGGACATCAAATTGTGGTCAGCTCACGCTGCCTCCTTCCTCGCCACCCGGATCGTGATGATCGGTAAAGCAGCATCCCCTCGATACGGTCGCCGCTGGACCCGCACGGCGATCTCATCCGGATCGGTGGCGCGAATCGGGAGCGGGTCAGGCAAATCGACGCCCTGCGACACCTCTTCGGACGTACGACCGTCAAGCGCCGCATGTGGGCGATGCTCGTTGCACCAGGTCCTGAAACGATCCAGACGGCTCTGCAACGAACCAGTGATCTGGTCCACAGGCGGGGGTCGGGCCAATTTGTCGAGCATCTGAAGCGGCCAGGCAGATTGCCGCTCACCTTCGGCAGGATTGAATGTGCTCAGCAACCGCGCAGATCGGAGCCGTCCACACCGCCGTGCGCCGGTCGGATAGGTACCTGAGAAGCTCTTCGAATTCATCGCGCGCCACTGGGATGTGGCCATCACCGATTCCGTGGAACGTGAAGATTGCCCAACGCCGGCTCTGCCGTGCACGTTCGACATGACCGATCAGTTCGGCCCCGCTCAGGAACTCGGCGTGAATCGACATGAGGGCGTGCAGATCGCAGATTCCCGGGACATTGTACGGACGAGTGACTTCACTGCCGATGCAGGCAGCGGAGAAATGTCGTGAAATGAACGGGATCACCGATTGTCGCTCAGCACCGATGCCCACGTCCGTGCCGTAGCACGGATAGCAATACGTCCACGATCTTGACCCGAACGCCAATTCCAGCCGCCGATGTGCTTCGAGAATGTCCGCGGCGTATTGCTCCAATGTCATACTCTCGTACGTATTGCTGTCCAGTTCGCCGCTGAGGGCTGCGGGCGCCGGATGCGAGAAGCTGTGATTGCCGATCTCATGGCCGGCATCCAATACCGCCTGCCATTGATGGGCGCGCTGCCGCCACGCTTCCTCGCTTCCCTGAGGCGTCACGTAGAACGTACCGTTGAGGCCGTAGGACGACAGCAGGGGCGCGACGATCGTGCGATGCTGTTCAGTGCCGTCGTCAAATCGCAGACTGACGGCGACTTCCTCTCCGTGTGGCCAAGTGAACTCGGTCATATTCACTCCTCCGCCTTGATGCTGCTAGTTCCGCACGTCACGCCTCGGCCGCTCGTCGAATCGCGCCAAGCACCGCATCGGCGGCGCCGTCTACCGGGTCGGACAGGCAAGGCAGGAAGAGCAGCCGTGCCCACATCGCTTCGGTCGTCGGAAAGTCGCCTTCCTTGTACCCCTGCCAACCTTCTGACAGCGGACCGCGGCCACCGGTGAAAAGGTCGAAGCCTTCCGCGAAATACGGCAGTCTGTGTAGCAACGGATACGGGCTCGCCCCTGCGTCCAGCCCAGCTTCGCGCAGCCGTGTGACAAACGTATCAAGCCCGATATTGCCTAATTCGCCGGGCTCGAATCGAACCGGGAAGCCGTAGAACCCGCCCCTCACGGATCCCTCGGACGACGGGATTGGATACACGCCGGGGATATCGTTTAACCCGGCCTCAACGGATTCGACGTACGCCCGGCGGCGCCGGTTCAACTCCGGCAGCTTTTCGAGTTGCACCTTCGCGATCCCGATGCCCAGTGGATGCGCGCGAAATTTCATCCCGGTGCCAAGGGGTTGCAGCTCTTGGTAGTGCGGCGTCGCGAGGTCCATGCCGACGATGCGGTTGACTTGGCCAATCAGGCACGCGCGCTCGAAGATGTCCACCTGGTCCGTTGCCATCACGCCGCCTTCGCCCGCGCTGACTGGCTTCGACCCCTGCAGCGACCAGCACGCGACATCGCCGATACTGCCGATGGGCCTGCCCTTGTACTCTCCGCCGTGGCAGTGCGAACAATCTTCGATGACGGGCACACCAGCCTCGCGCGCGACCGCCATGATCCGATCCATGTCGCAAACCCAGCCCCACAGATGCACGACGACGATCGCCTTGGTGCGCGGGGTGATCCGGCGCTGGATGTCACCAGGGTCGGCCATCATCGTCTGCGGATCACTTTCACAGAACACCGGCTTGGCAAAAAGTAAAGGCGCCGGCGCGATCGTACAGATCCACGTGTAGTCCGGGCAGATCACCTCGTCGCCCGGACCGACACCCAAACCGAACAGCGCGCTGTACAGCGCCGTCGTTCCGTTGACCGTCGTCAGACAATACTTCAGACCTGTCAACTCGCGCCACGCCGCTTCGAACTCGCGCACGATCGAGGTCCCGCCGGACAGTTCATTGCGCAACGTCATCTCGTAGACCATGCGGGCCTCGTCCTCGCCGACCTGCACCCAGCGATCCAGATCCGCCAGGCCTTTGCCCCCGGTCTGTACGAACACGCGATCCGGTCCCGCCATGGCTTGTGAGGCTGTTCCTCTATTAGGCATGAATCGTTCTCCAGAGACGTAAGAGCGCCGGGCCGCCATGGATCGACTGCCACGAGCGGCTCGCGACACCTTGGGCTCAGTGCGAAAACTCATCTTACCGCCAGTCTCAGATATCGTTGATTGAAGGTGAAGTGGTCCACGGCCGGAGTCGGCCCAATTTGTGCGACAGCCCCCGCAACTGCCATCCCCATCCAATGTACCCCTCCGCCCCAACCCGGCGTGCCTTCAAGAGGCAGGATCGGCCCTGGCGGTACCGTGAGGGGCGATTCTGGGGATTACCGGGGTGGCCGGGGCAATGGACGTGCTGCCGGACCTGCCGATTGACGACGGAACCGACGCCGGACGGGGTGAGGCGACAGGGACGGACGCGCGAACGCTTGTACCAGATTCCGACAAGCGAAGTCATTTATGGACAAACGCTGTCCAGTTAGCCCGTCGCCACGGCGACCAACCCGAGAATGACCGATTCGCGCACACCCTTGAAAATGTCGCAAGTAGAACGCCGTTGTCATCGGCTGACAACGGCGGTGAGGAAATGGAGCGGACCGGGATCGAACCGGCAACCCCCAGCTTGCAAAGCTGGTGCTCTCCCAATTGAGCTACCGCCCCGGGGCCTGAGTTATTGTAGCAGGGGATGGCGCGGGGTCACAGAAGCAGATGGGATGGATCCACGAGATCACGGGCGGGCAATGGGTGGATCGGGCGACGGACATGGATCAGTTGCCGTCACCGGCGGGCTCGATCAGTTGACGCACCCAGGTTGGGGGGCGGACGGGTTTGCCGGCGGGGTCGACGATGGCGTGGATGGTGTGGCCGCGGGCGACGGGGATGGCGTCGAGGTGTTCGATGGTGACGTCGAAGCGGAGGCGTGCCTTGCCGGCGAAGGTGACGGCGGTGTTGAGGCGAAGGGCGTCGTCGTATCTGGCGGGGTTTTGGAAGAGGACGTGTGATTCGGTCATGGGCAGGAGGATGCCGCGTTGTTCGATTTGGGCGTAGGACATGCCGCGATCGCGCAGCAGTTCGGTGCGTCCGGCTTCGAACCATTCGAGGACGCGCGCATTGTAGAAGCGGCCCATCTGGTCGGTTTCGTGATAGCGGACGCGGATCTCAAGTGAGTGGGTGTGGGCCATGATCGTGATCGCACTTGAACCGCCCTACTTGCGCTTCGCCTTCTTGATGCAGGCGCGGAGGTGATCGAGTGATTTGATGATGGCGCGGCGTTTAGCGGCGGGGTTGGCGCCGGTGATGCCGCACTCGAAGGCCATGTATCCTTTAAAGCCGGCCTTGTGCAGGGCCTTGAACGCGGCGGTGAAGTTGATGTCGCCGGTGCCGGGTTCCATGCGGGTGTTGTCGGCGAGATGGACGTGAGAGGTGCGGGGGCCGCACTTGCGGAGCGCGGCGGGGGTTGATGTTTCTTCGATGTGCATGTGGAAGAGGTCGCTGAGCAGTCCGGTGCCTTTGACCTTGGCTTTGTCGAGGACGCGTACGCCGTCGGCCTGGGTTCTGAGGTAGTGCTGTTCGTAGCGGTTGAGGGGTTCGACCATGAAGAGGGTTTTTCGTTTCGCGGCGTAGGGGCCGACCTCTTTGAGCGCGGCGACCATGAGTTTTTCTTCGATTTCGAGGGGGGTCATGACGGGCGCCAGATCGGGGACGACGGGCGGGCCGAAGATGGGGGGGACGATTTGCCCGACGGCGCCGACGTCGCCGCAGAATTTGAGGATGGCTTTTGAGCCGTCGATGCTGGCGCGGCGTTTGACGGGGTCGGGATCGAGGAAGTCGAAGCCACGTGCGCCGTCAACGGTGGCGTTGCCGCAGACCGAGCAGATGGGGAGGACGCCGTTGATCTCGTCAGCGATTTCGTGGAGTCGATCGGGCATGGCGCCGCCGATGAATGCGGACAGTTCGAGCGCCTCGACGCCCTGGTCTTTTGCCCATTTGGCGCGATCGCTGGTGGTTTTGCCGGGGATGAGGCTCAACTGTAGTGCGAGTTTCATGATGTGGCTCCGTGAGCGGATCGGATATCGGGTGGCGGCAACGGAGGTCGGGGCGTCCGCATCGGGGACATTATGCACAAATCAAACGCGGGCACATCGACCGGCGGATGCGTGAGTCAGCGCGGGTCGAGGGTGTTGCCTACAATCGCGGGCGATCCCCTGGCTACGACACCCTCCCATGATGAGGCAGGCAAATGATGAAGGCTGAGACGCTGCTGTCGAAGCTGAACGAACTACGGAAGGATGCGGAGGGGGATCCGGAGGACATGGAGTGGGTGGCGCTGCATCACACGTTCTGTTTCATTTCATACAGAATCGCCGACTTTCAGGCTTACCTGAACGAAGTCGGCGATTCTGGTCAAGATGACGGAGGTTGAATTACGCGCGGCATCGGCGTGAGGCCAAGGCCCCGAGCACGGGGAGGCCAAGGGCGAGGGCCGCGGGGCGGGGATGGTGGCAGGTGCGCTTGTGAGCGACGGTCCGCCACTGGTCTGTCCCCATTCACCACCGACGATACCGAGGTCCGCGACGTCGACGGTGCCGTCGCCGTTTAGGTCGGCATTGAAATCAAACGGGTCGTTGGGGTCTCCCATCCCGTCGGTGCCCCACCGTCCGCCGATCAAGCCGAGGTCGGCGATGTCAACGACGCCGTCCTGGTTGATATCGCCCTGGAGGAAGGCGGCGCGACCGTAGAACAGGAAGGTGATGCCGGCGCCGGGCGCGCCGCCGGGGTTGGCGTTGGGCGAGGAGATGACGATGTCGTCGATGTTGTCGCCGTTGAAGTCGCCGGCGGAGAAGAGTGAGGCGGCGAGACCGGCGGTGTGGATGCCGGTAAAAATGACATCGGCGTTGGCCAAATCGAAAATGCCGTTGAAGGCGTTGGGATCGTTGGGGTCGTCGGGGTCTTTGCCGTAGATGAGGTAGACCTCGCCGGCGGCGGGGATGCCACCGGGGCTGGCGGCAAGGGCACCGATGAGGACGTCCTCAATGCCGTCGGCGTTGAAATCACCGGCGGTAGTGGAAAAGGCGCCGGAGAAGTCGGAGCCGTTCTTGCCGATGAAGGTGGCGTTGGCGAAGGCACCAACGGAATCGACGCTGCCCGGCGCGCCCGCATCATCGGGATCTACGAAATAGGTTTCACCGGCGTCGACCATGCCGTTGGGGTCGGCGTTGGGGGCTCCGATCAGGATATCCTGGATGCCATCGCGGTTGATGTCGCCGAGGATGGAGGCTGAGTTGCCGATCTGATCGCCGGGGTTGTTGCCGAACATGGTGACGAACGCAATATCATCAACGATTTCGGCGCTGGAGGACCCGCCCGGTGAAGAATCGCCAAGGATGAGATAGGCAGCGCCGGCATCGGCCAGCGGGCTGTTGGGATCGGCCATCCCGGTGGCGCCGGGGGCGGTGATGAGCAGGCCGCCGTAGCCGGAACCACCCATGTCGTCGTTGAACGACACGGCGGTGCCTGCTTTGTCGAACGCTTCAGCGCCGACGATGGTCAGGTCTGCGTCGTCCAGATCAAAGATGCCATCGTAGGGTTCAGGGTCGTCTTGCCCCGCAAATACGTAAACCGCGCCAGCGTCGAGCACGCCGTTGGGATCGGCGTTCGGAGCGCTGATGACAATATCGTTCTCGCCGTCGCCATCGAGATCGCCGGAGGTGGTGACGACGGTCCCTGACTGATCGTTAGGGTTGAGACCCACGAAGATCGCGGACGCGGCATCTGTCACTTCCACGCGGTCCGGCGGGTCGTTCGGATCGAAATCGAAGCCTTGAATCAGATAGGTTTCGCCGGCCTGGCCCATGCCATTGGGATCGGCGAGACTCGCGGAGATGAGGATGTCGTCGTATCCGTCATCGTTGATATCGCCATCCAACGAGAGGGCGGAGCCGAGGCCGTCGGAGTTGGCGACGCCTTCGAACGTGACATCGGCGTTGGCGAGATCGAAAAAGCCGGTGAGCGTGCCGGGGCCCCGGCGCCCGAAGATCATGTAGACCTCGCCGGCGTCGGTGAGTCCGTTGGGATCGGCGCCGGGCGCGGAGATGAGCAGATCGTCGGCGCCATCGTCGTTGAAGTCGCCGGCGAGGCTGGTGCGGTGGCCTGATGCAGACGCAGGGGGGCGCCGGTGAAGATCAGGTCGGCGGTGGACATGCTGATGGTGCCCTGGAGGACGGCGGCGTGGGCGGGCGTGGCGAATGCAACGCATGCCAGGACGCAGCCGAGCAGTGCGGACAGGACAGGGCGAGGACGTCGGCCCGGTCGGGTGAATGCAGTGAACGATAAAGTGGATCTCATCTTGACTCTCTCCATTTCTCACGCGATTGCGTGATCCTTCTTCTCCGCCCTGACCGGCAAGGCCGAGCCTCGCCTGAATCTCATCCGGATTGATACTTCCGAATCATCTGGTCGGTGGGACCATGGAGGGGGTCAATCTCTCACTCCTCCATTGGGCACGCGGTGGCGGCCCCACTGATGCGATCCGAACGTCGAGCCATGCAATGGTGGCTCGTCAACAAGACCATAGCACGGATTTGTGAGTAGGGCGAAAAAAATAGTGGCGCGGGGTGTGGAAATTATCGTTAGGCACAGGATTTACAGCGTTGTCGGGCATCCGGCGGGGATTGGGGTCGAGGTGGACGTGGTCGGGCGTGGGCCGGGGCGGGCGGACGCGAATGGGCCGATTCACCGCGGGTGGGCGGTCGAGGGTCAGGGAGTTGGTTGGGGTATACGTCGAATGACGACGGTGCCCGCGGCGAGATCGCCGAGGCGCTGGCGATTGGGGCTGATCAACATCATGATGAGCATTGGTTGGACGATCAGATCGAGGATTTTGGAGGCGTTGCGCAGGAGGATCTGCCACGCTTTGGGCCTATTGCCCTGGATGTCGGTGACCTGGCATTTGAGCAGCCACTTGCCGACGGTCATGCCGTTGATAAGTTCGAGAATGGTGCTGTAGATCACGAACACGGCAACGGCCTTGCCGACGAAGATCATGGTGTCGTCGACCTGGGGCTCTAATATCCATTGCTGCAGGAGGGCGTCGAGATCGGGGCGGAAGACCACGACGGCGATCGTGTTGCCGACGAACTGATCGACAATCGCGGCGGTCACGCGGCGCATGAGCTCGGCGGGCACGACGTCGGGGGGCAGTTCGGCGCGCAGGCTCTTGGGCCCCTGCCGCCAGGCGGCAAAGAGAATCATCATGGCGATGATCATCGCGCCGAACCAGATGGCATCCATGACCTCATTGAAACTGACGGGGGGATCGACCACGGTGAGCGGGACGGGGGACGGGAGGTCGGCGATGGACTGCTTGGTGTTGTA
>NYZD01000044.1 GCA_002685935.1 Planctomycetaceae bacterium
GGGCGGGGATGTGGATCGGGGTTGCGGCGCTTGGTCTGATGGTGGTGGTCGGGTGTGACGGCGGTGCGGGCGATGCGGCGCCGGGGGCCGGTCAGAAGCCGACGGAGCGGCCGATTGTGACCGATCTGGACGGGCACGAGGTCGACCCGCTGACGGACATTCAAGCGGAGGCGGTGGTGTTGATCTTCGTGGCGTCAGACTGCCCGATCTCCAATCGGTACGCGCCGGTGATGCAGGACTTTGAGCTTGAATACGGCCCACAGGGCGTGACGTTTTATCTGGTTTATCCGGACCCGGATAACACAGCAGCCATCGTGCGGACGCATCAGTCTGATTACTCGCTGTCGATGCCGGCTCTGCGGGATCCGTGGCACGTGTTGGTGGAGCGGTCGGAGGTGCGGGTGACGCCGGAGGTGGCGGTGTTCGTGCCCGAGGGGCATCTGGTCTATCACGGACGGATCGACAATCGCTACGTTGACTACGGCGACGCCCGGCCGGAGGCGACGGAACATGATCTGAAGGACGTGCTGGACACGATTCTGGCGGGCGAGCCGGCGCTGTTTGTGAATCGTGAGGGGACGGGATGCATCATCGCGGATCTGAAGTGAAACGTGATTGGGGCGGGTGCGCGGTCCGGGGGCGGGGCGAAATGCCTAGACTATGTTCGGTTGCGCCGCGCGACGCAACGCGTTGGCACCTGGGATCCATGATCGCGCAGATTGGGATGAATGCACATGAGTGGGCTTCCGAGCGTTCGACTGGCAAATTCTGATATCCACATAACCCGGTTGATCAGCGGGGCGAATCCGCTGTGCGGCAACTCGCACGTCTCGGAAGAGATGAGCGCGGACATGCGATCCTATTTCACCGACGAGGGCGTGGTGAAGTATCTGCTCGCGGTGCAGGCGGCGGGGATCGATACGCTGCAGGCGCGGGGTGATTACCACCGGGTACTGCACTGGCTGGAACTGTTTCGGCGGGAGGGGGGCGAGCTGAAGTGGATCGTGCAGACGGCGTCAGAGATGCACGATGTGTTCCAGAATATTCGAGTGATTGCGGCGGCGGGGGCAACGGCGATCTACCACCACGGCACGCGGACAGACCACTACTGGAAGACCGGTGAGATCGAGAAGGTCCAGGATTACATCAAGTGCATGAAGGATTGCGGCGTGCCGGCGGGGCTGGCCAGCCACATTCCCGAGGTGTTTGATTACGTTGAGGATAAGGGATGGGACGTCGATTTTTACATGACGTGTTTTTACAACCTCAGCCGCGAGCATCGTGAGAGCGCGCTGGTGACGGGCGGGGCGCAGTCGTCGGAGGATCACCTGTTTGAGCCGGAGGATCCGGCGCGGATGGTGCGGTTCATTCAGCAGACGCAGAAGATGTGTCTGGCGTTCAAGATTCTCGGTGCGAGCCGACGGTGCGGGACGCAGGACGAGGTCGCTGATGCGTTTGCGTACGCGTTTGCGCAAATCAAGCCCATCGACGCGGTGGTGGTGGGGATGTTCCCGAAGTACCTGGATCAGATCGCGCTGAACGTGGGGCACACGCTTGCGGCATGCAGGCTGTCGACGGCGGACGCGTCTTGAGCGTCTGGCGCGTGGCGGGATGGATTTACCATCACCGCCATTCGCGCCGCCGCTTGAGATCTCAATCAGAACGTGAACTGCACGCCGGTGTGGAAGAAGTCGATATCGTCTCCGGTGCCGGTGTTGTTGACGAAGCTGCCGGGGAAGAAGTGGCTGTAGCCGAACGTGAGTTTGGTGTGCTTATCGAGGTTGTAGATCAGCAGCACGTCGATCTCACTGCCGACGTAGGTATTGTCGACGGGTCCGCCGGGCCGCACGACAGCGCCGCCGGCGTTGTAAAGGGCATCGTCGTCGTTTTCGCGCCAGAACAGGTGCCCGGCGAGTTTGACGATCAGCTTGTCGAGGGGCTTAACCTGGACACCACCGTGCAGGTCGATGATGTTCTGGCGGCCGATCACATCAATGTAGCCGAGGTAGGCGTGGCCGAGGGGGTAGAGCTGATCGAAGGTGCCGAGGGGGCTGTCGTTGGGGTCGCCGTCGCCGCTGGCGATGTCGAACCCGATCCAGAGGCGGGGTCGGCCGGAGATCTCATCGAAGTTGCGTGCGAGTTCCGCGGCGACGATCCAGGCGACGATATCGGTGTCGCCGCGCTCGCCGACCTGGACGGCGCCTTCGACGTCGTAATCGACGGTGACCTGGCTGCATTGTCCATAGAGTCTGCCGCCGATGGTGTGTCGGGTCTCGCCGATGGCGTCGCGGTCGCGTCCGAGGTAGTAGAGATCGAGGTTGGCCTGGTGGTCCGGGCAATTGCCGGTGGCGTAGACGCCCCAGAACTGTTCATCGCGATTGGTATCGTTGAAATGGTATTTGCGGACGGGGACGAAGTGCGACCAGAACCCGGTGACTTTCCAGTTCTCTCCCTTGAGCACACCGCTGACGCCGTCCCATGCGCGCATGGAGTTGGACCAATCCAGCGGGCTGACGAGGCGCTGACGGCCGAGCACGAACATCTGTCGGCCACCGCGGACGGAGAAGGTCACGTCTTCATTGAGAGGTACGGTGACTTCGCCGAACAGTTGCTGGAGGGCGAGTTCATCGTTGTCGAGCGTGCGCTGCATGCCGGGCAGGCGGCGATCGGTGGACATGGCGCTCTTGCCCTCGGCGAAAATGCGAAGGTTGGGCCCGACGTGAAGGTCGGCGTGGGCGCGCAGGCGAGTGAGGTTGAACGCTTCGATGTTGCCTTCGCGGAAACCGAAGCCGTGCCATGATTCGAGGCGAAGGCGCGCCTGGCCGCCGAAGCTGGCCCAGACCGAACCGTCATCGCTGAGGGGCACGTGCTTGATGGGATCGAAGAAATCGCTGTTGGCGGGGTCGAGTTGGGGCAGGACGGACCAGTCTTCGTTCTGGCGCAGCACGGGGCTGTATTTGGGGCGCTTGACCGAGGTGTCGGGCGACTCCTCGGCGTGCAGCGGCGGGAGGCACAGGACCAGGACGATGCATGGCATCCATGCCGCGATCGCGAAGCGATGGTGCGTGGGTCTGGTGGTGCTGAACATGGCGACACTCCTTTGTAGGGCCGACGGCCTGGATTCAGATATCAGGATGAGGATAGTGTGCTATAAAGGTAATGCAAGTCGCGGTTCGCGGGAATCGGGTGGTCGTCTGCGGACGCGGCCTGGACGGCGTCGGTGAACGGAGCGATCCCGGCGACGGGGCCCGGACGCGGGTCGCGACGGGGTGCGGGGATCGGTTACACTGCGGGGTTGTGATGGACACGGGACTGCGCCGCATGGGCGGCGCGCGGCTTTGAATCAAAAGGAACCTTCGCATGGCCAGCGTGAATCTGAAGGACCTGGTGAAGATCTACCCGGGTAACGTCAAGGCGGTGGACCAGGTGAACATGGAGATCGCCGACCGCGAGTTCATCGTGCTCGTGGGGCCATCGGGCTGCGGCAAGAGCACGACGTTGCGGATGATCGCGGGGCTGGAGGACATCTCCAGCGGGACGGTGAACATCGGCGAGCGGATGGTGAACGACGTGCCGCCGAAGGATCGGAACATCGCGATGGTGTTTCAGAATTACGCGCTGTATCCGCACATGTCGGTGTACAAGAACATGGCGTTCGGATTGAAGCTGCGTAGGGTGCCCAGCGCGGAGATCGACAAGAAAGTCCGTGAGGCGGCGCGGATTCTGGGGATCCAGGATCTGCTGGACCGCAAGCCCAAGGCGCTGTCGGGCGGCCAGCGGCAGCGCGTGGCGGTGGGTCGGGCGATCGTGCGTGAGCCGGCGTGCTTTTTGTTTGATGAGCCGTTGAGCAACCTGGATGCGAAACTGCGCGTGGAGATGCGTGCGGAGTTGAAGCGGCTACATCAGCAGTTGCAGACGACGACGATCTACGTGACACACGATCAGGAAGAGGCGATGACGCTGGGTGATCGTGTGGTGGTGATGAAGGACGGGATCGTCCATCAGGATGCGTCGCCGCTGGCGATTTATCGGCGTCCGGTGAATCGGTTTGTGGCGGGTTTCGTGGGGACACCACCGATGAACTTTTTCGAGGGCACGCTGGTCGAGGAATCGGGTCGGTTGTGGTTCGATGAAGGGTCACAGCGTCTGGCGGTGCCGGCATGGGCCACGGAAACACTGGGCGGCCGATCGGGCGGCGCGATCGTGCTGGGTGTGCGGCCGGAGGGGCTGTCGGATCAGGCGACGGGCCGATTCGCGGGTGATGAGAACGTGTTGGGTCTGACGGTCGGGGTGATTGAGCCGCTGGGCGACAAGATGGATGTGTACGCGTCGACGCCGAATCAGCCGCACGTGATTGCGCGGGTTGAGGCGCACGGCGGCGTGGAACCGAACACGACGATCCCGTTCCATCTGGACATGGAGCGGATCCATTTCTTCGATCCGGGCGAGCAGGGCGAGAATCTGGCGCTGGATGCGGCGCGTGACGTGGCGTAGGCGGGGGGGGTTATTTCTCGACCGGGACGACGATGCCACGCATGATGATGTTCTGCGCGAAGATGAACACGAGCAGCGGGGGGATGGCCGCAACGAGCACCGAGGCGAACATACCGCCCATGCCCACCTGGGTGCGGTATTGGTAGAGCCACACGCTCAACAGCCACATGTCTTGTGCCGGGCACACAATCAGGGCGTAGAGGAACATCAGGTAGGCGGAGTTGAATGCCCCGAGCGCGACGACCGCGAGGATGGGCTTGCTCAGGGCCATGGTGATCTGGAAGAACATGCGGAACTCGCCGGCCCCGTCGATGAGGGCTGCGTCGTACAGCTCCTGGGGCAGCGAATCGAAGAACCCTTTGAGCAGAAACACCATGTATCCGTTCGCCGCGGCGGGCAGCAGCAGCGCCCAGAACGTGTTGAGCATGCTCATTTCACGCATCATGATGAAGGTGGGGATCATCGCGACCATCGGCGGAAATGACATGGTCGCCATCAGGATCAGCAGGAACTTGTAGGTGCCGGGCAGCTTGAAGCGCGACATCGCGTAGGCGGCCAGCGGATTGACGAGCAGGGCGATGGCGATGGACAACAGGCAGAAGACCGACGTGTTGAGAAAGGCGCGGCCGCGCACGAACAGCGCGTCAAATACGTTCACGAAGTTGCGCACGGCGTAAGTGCGGCGAAGCGGGCCGCTGTGATTGGCGACGTATTGCCACTCCAACTGGGCGATGGGCATCTGCACCTGGGCGAAGGTGTGGTAATCGGTGCTCCATGTCTCGTTCAGCGCGTTGACGTCGCCGGCGTATTGACCTTCGATCCAATCGCGGAAGGCATATTCCGGGCCGGTCAGTTGGTAGTGTTCGATCAGTTGGGTTTCCTGTCCGTTGATCTGGACAGTGCCTTCGAGGAACTCGACGTAGTCCCGCCGCTCGGTGCCGCTGAGCCAGCGGTCCTGGGGCAGTTTCACCTGACCAAAGTTTGCGATCTGTCTGCCCCAGGTGCGGCTGAGGGCATCTGAATCGCCCTTGTATTTCCCGCTCAGATAGGTCTGGTAATCCTCGTCGGTGATATCGTCATCGAGTGCGACGAACGCGGGGTTCAGTTCTTTCTGGACGTATTCGATCCACTTCTTGCGCAGATCGGGCTGATCGGCGCCCGGCAGAGCGCGGGGCAGGACGTAATGCTCCAGGCGTTTGGTCTTCTGCTCGTGGGTCTCTTTTTTCCCGGTGACGGGGTCCTCTTTGGTCTCGGTTTGCAGCATCGTCTCGACAAAGTAGCCGCTGATCGACATCAATTGTCGATTGGGCCATTCGGCCTCATCGTCGAGCTTGAAGTATTCCTCGAATACGGAGTTGGCTGCATAGTCGTACCGATTGGTCAACCAGTCGGGCATGACGAACCCGCTGAGATTCCAACTTGACATCGCGGCGCCGACTTCTCTACCGAACGCGGCCAGGTCGCCGTCGTAGCGGTCGTGGAGGCGCTTGGTCAACTCGCGCAAGTTCTCGGGGACGGTCCTCAAGCCCTCAATTCCGCCGAGGCACTTCCAGTGACGGGGGATCGAAGTCTCATCCAGGAATCGTTCGAGATCGTCGGCCTGTGCGGCGACGAACTGTTCGGGCACGGCGGCCTGGTCGAAGCTGAAGTTCAGCTTTCCGTGCGCCCGATTCAGGTGTTCGACCTTCTGGTTGTATTTGGTCTCGAGGAATTTGCGGTAGATCACATCCTGATCGGTCAGGTACTTGGGGATCAGGGCCAGATCCGATTCGTCCATCTCGCTGCGCATGGTTCCCGAGACCATGATCAGGAACGGGTAGACCATCGTGATGCCGCCCAGGGTGAGCACGAGCAGAATGGCCGCGTAGATCAGGCGACCGCGTGGCGACTTGGCTTCGACTTTGGAAATAATGGGCATAACGGCACCGATGGATGATTCGTTTAGTCGCTTCCGGCGGCTCGGAACTCGGCTCGGGACAACATGCGCAATTGATACACGGTAAAGACAATCAGCACGCCGCCGAGCAGCCAGGCCATGGCCGTGCCGATGCCGTATTTCAGGTCCATGAATGTACGGATGAAGATTTCCAACGAGAGCAGTTGCGTGGCATTCTGCGGTCCGCCGCCGGTGAGCACGAGGACATATTCCGTGCCGCCCTTGAACGCTCCGATCACCGCGGCGATGAACTGAATCATGATCAAGTATTTGAGGCGGGGCAGGACGATGTAGAACACCTTGTGCCAGTTGCTGGCGCCGTCGATATCGGCGGCTTCGTAGAGTTCATCGGGGACGGTCTTGAGGGCGGCGAGATAGAGGATGCATCCGGGGCCGGCGCCGGCCCAGATGGTCGGGATGACGACGCAAAGCATGGCCATGCCCGGGGAGTCGATCCATTTGAGGGCCTTGAGCTCGAAGGGGACGATGCCCAGCAGCGCGAGCCAGCCGGCTGATCCTGACGTCGACGCGTGGTCGGCGGTCAGTGCCCCCGCGGCTAGGACAATCAGGGCAACCGACAACAGAAACGACAAGGCTCTGGCGTACATAGGCCAGGAGCTGGCGCGGACTGTGGCCCACAGCAGGTAGACGATGCCGCCGCCCCACAGGGCCGCGGCGATGCCGACGTAGACGGCGCCGGCCAACGGTCGGTGGGTCAGGTGCATGATCATCAGTCCCACCGCGAAGGCGATGACTGCCGCGGCGGCGAAGAAATTTCTGGCGCGTGGCGACTGCTTCCAGAATTGGCGGGCCAGCATGGTCATGACAATCCCGGCGGCGATGCAGATTGCGATGCCCGCGCCCTTGAGGCCGAGGATGGTCATCGTCCACCGCTTGTCTGATTCGACGACACCCTCGGGCATGGCGACGATCACAAACTGCCAGACCGTCACGGCGAGGAAGACGGCGGCCGCGGCCCACAGCGCCAGCTTCAGGCCGATGCCCATTTCATCAATCTTGATGGGCAGGTAGATCAGCAGGGCGATCAGCGACGTCCAACAGACCAGAGACACGATCTTGACCAGCGAGGCGGCCAGCGGGCCCAGGTCGTTGAGACTGAGCAGCAGTTGATTGAGCACGCCGTTGGGCGATGAATCGTAAAGCTGCAGCCACAGAAAGATCACGATGACGCCGGCGATGACCTGCGGCAGGTAGAAGACCGTGCGATAGAAGTATTTGAGTGTGTTGGTGGGCACTTCCTGCAGGAGGATGGCCAGGAGGATCGGCGGCCAGAATCCCAGGCCGATGGCGAGGGCGACAAAGTAGATGGTGCGTCCGAAGCTGGCCCAGAAATCCTTGTCAAACAGGACCAGCGCGAAGTTGTCCAGGCCCTCCCAGGAGCTGTCGCGGACGAGTTGGAAATCCATGAACGAGATGCTCAGGCCGGCCGCGAGCGGGAAGTATTGCCACCAGATGACCAGGATCAGGGCCGGGGCGAGCAACATGTACCCCCAGAAGAAATGTCGCTTCTGCCGGGTGCCGGTGAAGGGCGCGGCGACGGCGGAGAAGTATCGCCACACGGCGATCATCATCCACACGAATCCGATCATGACGGCGGCCAGAACGACGCCGCCGACGATACGTTGCAGGCGCATCTGGGCGGGCGAGATTTCGCCGAGCAATTCGCGATTGACCTTGGCGGCGGATATCTCCACCTTGGCCATGATCCAATCCACGGCCATCATGAAGGCGCAGGCGCAGCTGAGCGACGCGATCGAGAAGAC
>NYZD01000045.1 GCA_002685935.1 Planctomycetaceae bacterium
GCGGATGCCGTCGCGTCCGAGATCCTGGGCGAGGCTGCGGGTCATCGCGACGATCCCGCCCTTGGCTGCGGCATAGGCGCCGAGGTCGGGCACGGTTGATGTGGCATGAACACTGGCGATATTGATGATGACGGCGTGTTGTGATTTGCGCAGCATCGGCAGGGCGGATTTCGATGTGAGGAAGATGCCCTTCAGGTCGACGCTTTGCGTGCGGTCCCACTGCTCGACGGTGGTCTCGGCGATGCTGCGGAAATACTCGACCGCAGCGTTGTTGACGACGATATCCAGGCCGCCGAAGTCCTCGATCTGATCCATCATGCCGGCGACGGCATCGGAGTCGGAGATATCGGCGTTGACGAACAGGCTTCGCACACCGAGCTCGGCGAGCGCGTTGGCGACGGCTTTCCCCTTGTCGGATTCGATATCGCACACGACGACGTCCGCTCCGGCGCGGCCGAGGACCATCGCGATGCCTTCACCAATGCCCTGGGCGGCGCCGGTCACGAGGGCGACTCTATTCTTCAGTGAGATTTCCATGTTGGGTGTCCTCAGGCTGGTTTCGGAATTGTGCGTGGGATGATACTGCAAATCGGTCTGTCGACACGAGCCTCGGTGGATCACCGAGTTGCGGTCACAGGGCGGCCGATCCTGGGTTTGGATCGTCACTGATCGAAGCGCGGCGGGCCGTGTCCTTTCTTCGTGTGGTAGTGCGGTTCGACTGAGGCAACCGACGGCCTCGTGCTGACGACTGGATATACTGGCTGCGTGGGCGCCCGCGACGATCACACGTGGGGGTCGGCCGGGCCGTTGCGATTGACGTGCAAATTGACGGAAGGAACAGATTGATGTCCGAAACTACCGCGCCGGAGCAGATGGTCGCCAATTTCATTGGGCCCGCGGATCCGAATCGGGATTACGTGCATTGGCGGAATTTTCTGCGACAGTGGTGGGTGCTTGGCCCGTACTCGTTTGCGGACCGTGATCACGCGATTGATGATCCCGGCCTGGCGCTGGATGATGATTTTGTCGAAGGCGAAGCGCAGCTCGTGCCGCGTGAAGATGAGGAAGTGGCGGGGTGCATGTGGCGGCGATACTCGGCGGGGAGCGTGATGAGCAAGTGGTGGGAGTTGACACCGGAACGGGTGTTGCTGCGTCAGCATCACGAACTGCGCCTGCCGACGACGGATTCGTTGCACAGGCCGCCGGGCGGGGTGCATGTGACGATGGATCTGTTCACGGTGGATGATGAACTGATGCCGTGCTGGGGTTCGCACGATCGCGGCGTTCCCGGTGAGCGGTATTGCCCCCGATGTGAGACGCATCTTGCGGCGAGGCCGGACCGATGTCCGCAATGCGGCCAGCGCATCGGGTTTTACACTTCTTATAGTTCGTGGGGGTTTCCTCGCCGCGCGTGGGATCGGCCGGCGTATCCGTTCGATTATTCGGTGACGTATCTGGCGGCGCAGATCGAAATACCCGAAGCGGGCGACTACGTGTTGCGGTGGAGTTCGAACACGCCCTGTCGCATCTGGGTCAACGATGAAGAGGAGGCACGGTTCGACGGGCCGTTTCTGATTTGCACGACGAACCAGACGCGGAAGTGGGATCTGTTCGCGGATCCGGTGCACCTGGAAGCGGGATGGAATCGCGTGGTCGCCAAGACAGTGTTGGCCAAGGATACCGACGGCGAGCACTGCTTCTGCGCTCGCATTGAGAAAACCGATCGCACGCGGCTGTTCGTTCACAGCTCACGCGGAGAGAAGGTTGCACCGGAACGTCGGCTGCGGGTGACGGTGAGCGACCCGATTCTCATTGGCGTCACGAAGTGCGAAGCGTCGTTGATGCGATGTCACGATGGCACGCTGCTCGCGTGCGAATACATCAGCCGGGACCAGGGCGAGAGCTGGGCGCATGCCGGTCCAAAGCATCTGGGATCGCTGGGTCTCTACGGCACGGCGTTGCACTATCCGGACAGGACCGACCTGCTGGTGACTTTAAACGGAACACCCGCGGGCGAAGGTGTCGCCACCGCTGCCGCGTATCGATCGACCGACGGCTGGCGCACGGTCGAAGACACCGAGCTGACGTTTCATTTGGGGCCGCACGTGCCGTCGATGGGAGAGGACGGCGTGGTTCGGATCAACACGCTTAACCATCAAGCCGTGGTCATGCCGGACGGCAGTGCGGTGGGGATGTGCTACGGCTACTGCGACCATGACATTGTGTATACCGACATCATGCACAAGGGGTGGGAGAAGTATCCGCACGCGTTCAAGCTTTATAAGTACTCGAGTTGGTGCTTAGGCTCGGAGGATGGCGGCAAGACGTGGCACTACCGGGGGTGCGTGCCGGCGCTGCCGGAGATGGGGGATGAGGGATGGGCCGAGCCGGGCCTCACGCTTTTGCCGAACGGCGACCTGTTGACGATTCTACGCAACGGCGAGGGCAATGCGCCGCTGTACTTTGCACGGTCTTACGATGGCGGACGCACGTGGAGCGATCCGGTGCGCAGTCGGCTCAACGGGCAGTTCCCGGGATTGTTGACGATGTCCAACGGTCTGATTGTGGCGATGTACGGCCGGCCGGACAATCGGATCGCGGTTTGCCTGGATGGGTGCGGTGACGGTTGGCCTTACGAGATTATCGTGTCGACGGCTCCGGGATGGCAGGGCGTTTCGGCGGTTGAGATTGGGCCCGACGAGCTTCTGGTGGTGTTCGAGGATCAGTTGTGGGAACCGAAGCGCGACGACAAGCAGGCGACACGTCATTTGGTGGGGCACAAGGTGCGGCTGGAAAAGCTTTGAGTGTTACCGAGAAGCGGAACGACAGGCGCACGTCACTGTAAGTTCGACAGGGCAATCGCACATCGAGTTGGGCCGGGGCTATCTACACGGGTGGGGCGTGGGCGAGGGATGGTTTCGGTTTCAGCGAGGTCCGGACTATGATTTCCGGCGATGACTCGATGGTGAAACACGGGGTTCGATGAGTATGACCGGAGACAGGCCCGGAACGGACGGCGCGTCGCAGTGGGTGGGCGCTGAGCGCTGGGTGCGATTCGGATCGATTGTCATCATCATCGCGTGTCTTGCGGCGGTGGGTCGCCTGCTTCCGTTGGGGTTGGCCATGGATCGTGTGTCGGGCACGATCGCGGGGATGGGCGTGTGGGGGCCGCTCGTGTTCGCGCTTGTGTATGTGCTGGCGACGATCCTGTTTGTGCCGGGGGCGGTTCTGACACTTGCGGCGGGCGCTCTATTTGGGCTGGCGTGGGGCACTGCGGCGGTGTCGATTGGCTCGACGATTGGCGCGGCCGTGGCATTTGTGATCGCTCGTTACATGGCCAGAGCGTGGGTCAAGCGACAACTGACGCGGTTTCCGAAGTTTCACGCGATCGATCGTGCGATCGCTGAACGTGGATGGGAGGTGGTGGCGCTGCTGCGACTGTCGCCGGTCATCCCGTTTAACATGCAGAACTACGCGTACGGGCTGACGGCGATCCGGCTTTGGCCTTGTGTGTTTGCCAGTTGGCTGGCGATGCTTCCGGGCACATTTGCTTATGTCTATATCGGGTACGCGGGTCGGGCGAGCGTGGCATCGGTCGTCGTCGCCGAGGGCGCCGGGCGCTCGGTCGGACAATGGATCATGCTGGTCGTGGGCTTGATAGCCACGATTGCGGCGACGGTCTATATCACGAAGTTCGCGCGTCGCGCGAATCAGCGGCAGTCGGTCGAGATCGACCGGAACGGATGCTCACCGACTGCCGATCACGGGGTCGTTGGCAGGATGCCGAGCCCACGCGCAGCGCTCGGCTTCGCACTCGCCGCGGTGATCGCGCTCATCGTGACGGGATGCGCTTACCTGAATGCGAGTCTGCTTAAAGGGATATTCGGCCCGCCGGTTGTGAGGATGTCTGAAGCGTACGGAGAGAATACGAACGGCCCGACCTTCGATCACAGCGCATTTGACGCGCTGTTGAAGGTGCACGTCAACGGTAGTGGCGGGGTTGACTATGCGGGGTTGATGCGGGACCGCGGGGCGCTTCGGGGTTACATCGAACGGATTGGCACTGCACCGTTCGAGCAGATGGGGCGGGACGAGAAGCTGGCCCTTCTTATCAACGGTTACGACGCGTTCACGCTTGAGCTTATCTGTGAGTATTGGAACGGCGGCGATCTGCGATCGATCCGGGACATACCCGGTCCTCAGCGCTGGGACGCGGTGCGCTGGGAGGTGGGGGATGAGACGTGGTCCCTGAATCAGATTGAGCACGAGCAGATTCGGCCCAAGTTTGCTGAGCCGCGGGTGCACTTTGCTCTCGTTTGCGGGGCGGTGGGGTGTCCGCCGCTGCGGCGCGAGGCGTACGCGGGCGACCGGCTGGAAGCGCAGCTTCAGGATCAGGTGGATTACGTTCACGCGCATGATCGGTGGTATCGTCTGGACGCAGATCAAAACGTGACGCACCTGACGCCGCTGTATAGTTGGTACCGTGGTGACTTTGAGCAGGATGCCGGCTCCGTATTGGCGTATGTGGCTCGGATCAAGCCGTCGGTGAAACAACTGATCGGCGCCGGGCGGTCGCCGCGGGTGCGATGGCTCGACTATGATTGGTCTTTGAACAATCAAGAGAATATTCCGTGACGTCCGCGCAGCGATCAGTGGCATTGTGTTCCCCGACGATTGCTTCAGGCTTGCCGTTTGGCGGTATTGTGTGCGATCGGCAATTCAAAAGCAGGGGCAGCGACTCGGGCGTGCGGGACGGCGGCTGGGTTGGTTGACCACACTTGCGGTCAGTGTCGGTGGTCTTTGACGGCCGTGCCAATGTACATCGTAGCGGCGCGAGCGCCGGTCACCGCCGCGGTCGGGATGGCGCGGCCCACGGGCTTGAAGCAATGATGAATCTAAGAATGGACCGAATGAAGGAAGATTCATGAAATCATCTGATCTGTTTGTGAAGGCTTTGGAAGAAGAGGGCGTGGAGTACGTCTTCGGCATTCCCGGCGAAGAGAATCTTGATTTTCTGGACTCACTGTCGCGATCGGACATCAAGTTGATCCTGACGCGGATCGAGCAGGCGGCGGGCCTTATGGCGGCGACTTACGGGCGCCTGACGGGGAAAGCCGGAGTTTGTCTGTCGACCCTGGGGCCGGGCGCGACGAATCTTGTCACCGCGGCGGCCTACGCGCAGCTTGGGGGCATGCCGATGATGATCACCGGTCAAAAGCCGGTAAAGACCAGCAAGCAGGGGCAGTTTCAGATCGTGGATGTGCCGGCGATGATGGAGCCATTAACCAAATACACGCGACAGCTCGTCAGCGGCGCGAACATTCCCTCGCGGGTGCGGGAGGCGTTTCGGCTGGCGCAGGAAGAGAAGCCCGGGGCGGTTCATATTGAACTGCCGGAGGACATCGCGGCCGAGCAGACGGACGAGCCACCGATTCCCGCGAGTCTGGTGAGGCGTCCGATCGCCGAGCAGAAGTCGATCGCGGCCGCGGTGGAGAGAATTGAGCGGGCGACTCACCCGCTGCTGGTCATCGCGGCGGGGGCGAACCGCAAGATGACGTGCAACATGTTGCGTCAAATGATTGACACGTTCGGCATCCCGTTCGTCACCACGCAGATGGGGAAGGGTGTCGGCGATGAGCGCAGTGGGTTGTTCCTGGGGAACGCCGCCTTGTCTTCCGGCGACTTCGTTCATCGCGCCGTTGAAGCGGCGGACCTGATTATTAATGTGGGACACGATGTCGTGGAGAAGCCGCCGTTCTTCATGGAGGCCGGCGGCGTCGAGGTGATCCATATCAACTTCTTCAGTGCCGCGGTCGATCCGGTGTATTTCCCACAGGTTGAAGTCATCGGTGACATCGCCAACAGCATCTGGCAGATCAGCCAGTCACTGAAGAAGCAGAATCACTGGGACTTTTCTCGCTTCATGGAGGTGCGTGACCACGCCGAAGCCAATCTCGCGGAAGGCGCCGACGATGATCGATTCCCGATCTACCCCCAGCGATTCGTTGCGGATATGCGTCAGGCGGTTGAAGGCCAGGGCATCATCGCGCTGGACAACGGCGTTTACAAGATCTGGTTTGCGCGGAACTACAAGGCGCACGCGCCGAATACGGTTCTGCTAGACAATGCGTTGGCCACCATGGGAGCGGGGTTGCCGTCGGCCATTGCGGCGAAGCTCGTGCACGGCGATCGTTCGGTGACGGCCATATGCGGAGACGGCGGATTCATGATGAACTCGCAGGAGCTTGAAACGGCGGTTCGCCTTGGGCTGCATATCGTCGTCGTCATTCTGCGCGACGATGCCTACGGCATGATCAAGTGGAAACAGGCGAACATGGGTCTGGCGAACTTCGGACTCGACTACGGTAATCCGGATTTCGTGAGGTATGCCGACAGTTACGGCGCGGTCGGTCATCGTGTGTCGAGCGCGTCCGAGTTGCTGCCGCTGCTGCAGGAATGTCACGCGGAGCCGGCGGTGCACGTCGTCGAGGTGCCGGTGGATTACGCCGAGAACGACCGCATCCTCAATCACGACATCAAGCAGCGCAGCGCGCTGATCTAGATTGTGTTGCACGATCGGGACCAAACAGTGAGATCGACGATGAAAGACACATGGCCCTATTACCTGGCGAACGAAGCACGGTCACCCAACACCGACCTGGAGGTGACGGACAAATACACTGGTGACATCGCGGCGCGCGTCGCGCTGGCGGGCCCGCCGGCCATTGATGCGGGCATCGGCGCCTGCGTGGACGCGGCTGAGCCGTTCGCGCGCATGGCGCCTTACGAGAGACAGGCGGTGTTGAATCATTGCGTTCGTCGATTCACTGAAAGGTATGAGGAACTGGCGATGGCATCGTGCGTCGAGGCCGGCAAGCCGATCAACGATTCACGCGGTGAGGTGACGCGCCTCATCGACACCTTTCGGGTCGCCGGCGAGGAATCGGTTCGCATGAGCGGTGAGGTGATGAACCTGGAGATCTCGCCGCGAGCGAGGGGCTATCGCGGGATGTGGAAGCGAGTCCCGATCGGGCCGTGTTCGTTTATCAGCCCGTTCAATTTTCCGTTGAATCTGGCGGCGCACAAGATCGCGCCGGCGTTGGCGGTGGGGTGTCCGTTCGTGCTCAAGCCGGCGAGCCGAACGCCGCTGGGGGCGCTGATCATTGGCGAGATTCTTGCGGAGACGGACCTGCCCAGGGGCACGTTCTCCATCCTGCCCTGCTCGCGGGATGGGGCGGACCTGTTCACGACGGACCCACGGCTGAAACTGCTTAGTTTCACCGGTTCGCCGGCGGTTGGTTGGGCGCTCAAGGCGAATGCGGGCAAGAAGAAAGTCGTGCTTGAACTGGGCGGTAACGCAGCGTGCGTTGTGGATCAGGGCGCCGATCTGGCCGACGCGGCGGATCGCGTGGTCTTCGGGGCGTTTTACCAGTCGGGCCAAAGCTGCATCGGCGTGCAACGGATCATCATTCATGAATCGTTCTACGACGAGTTCCGCGGTCGGCTGGTGACGGCGGCAAAGGCGCTCGTGGCGGGTGACCCGAGGGATGAAAAGACGTTCATCGGGCCCATGATTTCCGAGAAAGAAGCGGCGCGCCTGCATGATTGGATCGAACAAGCGGTCGCGGCGGGCGGGAAACTGTTGTGCGGCGGCGGTCGTGATGGCGCCATGCTCGATGCGACACTTCTTGAAGATGTGCCGGGCGATCAGGCGGTGTGCACGCAGGAGGCGTTCGGGCCGGTCGCGGTGCTCAGCCGATTTGATTCGTTCGGCGATGCGTTGGCTCAGATCAATGACAGCACGTTCGGTCTTCAAGCGGGGATCTTCACGAGGGATCTGTATCACGCGCAGTTGGCGTGGGACACGCTTGACGTCGGCGGGGTCGTCATTGGGGATGTACCGTCCTGGCGCGTCGACAACATGCCGTACGGCGGCGTGAAGGACAGTGGACTTGGGCGCGAAGGGGTGCGGTTTGCGATGGAGGACATGACCGAGATTCGGAACCTCGTCATTCGGACGGCTGCGCCCGCTGAATAAATCGGCCGGCGTGAGACGGCGGGCACGCCGAGACGCGGGGATCGGACCGGATCCGGAGGGGAAGCGATCGTTCGAGGCCTCCGCGGCCTGAGATGTCAAGCTGCTAAGTGGCAAAGGTTTATGCTCCAAACGGGAGTCCGGATGCCGCGATCACGAAGAAAATGTGGATTTCTCTTCGGATTTACGAGACTAAACGTAAACTCGGACGTCATAGACAGCAGGACCCAGGGATTCTGAACACGAGAGTGGCCGGCACAATGCCCAGAAGATCATCAGCACATCCGACCGAGGCGGAACTTGAGATTCTGGTCGTGCTCTGGCGGCGGGGGCCGAGCACGGTCCGAGAGGTCCACGAGACGCTCCAGGCGGATCGGCATACGAGCATGACCACGACGCTGAAGATCCTGCAAGTCATGACGGACAGAGGCTTAGCCGTTCGCAACGATGCCCGGCCCCATCGGTACGCCGCGGCGAAACAGGAAGAGAAAACGCAAGCCGGACTGCTCGACGATCTGGTTCAGAAGGCGTTTGGCGGCTCGGTGCGGAAGTTGCTGATCCGCGCCGTGGAAGATGCCCGCCTAGATGCCCAAGAACTGCGCGAGATCCAAAAGACCATTGACCATATTCGCAAACGCAAGCGGGGCGACCCATGATCGAATTGCTCAAGACGATTCAGAGCTCCGACATCGTCGAGCGCCTGGGCTGGACCTTGTTGCACACACTGTGGCTGGGAGCATGCGTCGCCGCGGCATTTGGTGTCGCAACGGTGATGCTTCGACGGCGATCTGCAAATGCCCGTTACCTGACTGGGTGTGCGGCGTTGGTGATTATGGTCGCGTTGTCGGTGGCGGCTTTCTTTGTGGTCTCGCACCAGCCAGTGCGCCTTGAGGCCGCCGCGCCGGTCATCGACATCGCGCTCAGCATGTCAGACGGAGGTCCCGTATCTGCTGTCGATCCTGTCGAGCCGGTTGCCGCGTTGTCGATGGATGTTCCCGGCGCGCCGATGTCGGCAGTCGACGTGAGTTCCACTTCGACACAGCCGCCCTTGCTTGAGAGAACCTCAAAGATGGCCGGATCCGCGTTGCCGTGGGTGGTCCTGTTCTGGGCCGGTGGGGTGGCGGTGCTGACGTTGTGGCAATTGGGCGGGTGGATTGCGGCGGAGCGGATCAAGCGATTGGCCGCCCGGCCGCGGGCGCAGCACTTCGTCAATTCCATCTCACGGCTTGCCATCGCCATGCAGGTCAGCAGGCCGGTGAGGGTGTTGGAGTCGATGCTGGTGCGCGTCCCGACGGTCATTGGCTGGTTGCGGCCGGTTATTCTGCTGCCGGTGGGCATGGCCACGGGGCTGACCGCTGAGCAACTGAATGCAATCATCGCACACGAATTGGCTCATATTCGCCGGCACGACTACCTGATCAATCTGCTTCAGTCGCTGGCCGAGACGCTGCTGTTTTATCACCCGGCGGTGTGGTTTATCTCACGGCGAATCCGCTCCGAGCGCGAGAATTGCTGCGATGACATCGTCGTCGCTGCCGGCGCGGACCGTCTGGCCTATGCCGAAGCACTGCTTCACCTGGTCCAACGGTCTTATGAGAGCCCGCAAGGCGGATCATTGGCTGCCACGGCTGCGCTTGGGGCCACGGGGAAACCGTCGCAACTTCGTCGCCGCGTGCGCAGGCTACTGAGCCCGGCTGAACAGAGCAGTCGGTCGGCGCGAAGCTGGCCGATCACGCTGGCGTTGCTGGCCGCGTTTGTTTTGGCCACCGTTCTGCTCGTGAACGTGAAAGCGGAAACGGGTGTTGGCAATGGTGGCTCTGCGAGCCAGCCTGCGGCGCAGCCGGGCGACGTAGTCAACCATGACCCGGGAGGTCCGGTCCTCCTGACTGTCGCCGACCTGGCAAGCCACCATCGGGAGCTGACCGGCGAAGAGGTGTCTCTGGACGCCTTGAAGAAGTATTACACAGACCTGGCGATGCGGGAGGCCCAAAGCGGGGGCGATCCGCACGACCTGGAACGCACTTTACGCTGCGCCATGGTGTTTGTTCAGGACGAGGCGACGCTCGTGCAACTGTACGTCTATCTCGGCGATGCCCATTGGCGGCAGACGGCCAAATACACGCCCGAGGTCTGGGTCCCGCAGCGGCGGAAGGCGACAAAGGCCTATCTGGATGGCTTGTCCATTGTGCTGCGTCACGAACTTCCCGCTGAGCCGCCCGAATTGCCGGGAGTCGGCTCGTATACCGTGATCGGGTCGCCCGACGTGGTCGCGCCATACAAGCGGCGGCACGAGCGTGAGATGGCCGCCCGGAAGGAGGCGCAGCGCGTGCGCCAGCTCGTTCAGTTCCGTCGAATATTGACCGGCCAGATCGTGCAGATGTATGCGCGCCAACCTGATGACTTTGAGCAACTGCATCAGCTTGTCCTCAATCGCTTCGGCGTCAAGGAGGTCGCCGATGCACTTGTGGCCGGCGCCCGAGCTCATCGTGCCGACGCCCATGCGCCGCCGGTGGTTCTGACTCTCCCCAGCGCTTGGGGCAAGGCGGTTAACGGCTTGCGGTCCGGGATTCGTTACCGGCACCAACGGCGCGACTACCGGATGGGGGAAGCGGTCCATTTCGCGCTGCTCGTGCGGAACATTGGCGACAAGGCCATCACACTTTCTGACTACATCCCCATGTCAGGACGGGCGCCCACGGTTCGTACTGTCGACGGGAAGTTGCTTCGGGTGAACGTGCCTCCGTTCAGCAGGCAAGTCCAACGCAGAACGACCACATTGAAGCCGGGGGATATCCTTGAAGTGGGTACGGTGTCCCTGCAGCTTGGGCCAAGACCTGAAGGACGTGGGGGCACACGACACGTCGTGGATCTGACGCCGGGGCAATACGTCGTGAGCCAGGTCTACCGCTTCGCGGACACCAAGCAGGCAACGTGGTCCGGCGAACTGACCACGGGTGATCTGGGCCTGTCGGTTGCGCCGGCCGATGAGCTATCTGACGACGAGGTCCATGCCCCGACCCAGGAACGCATGGGACGCGTGCTGACGCAGCTGGGCGCTCAGGTCGACAGAGAGGCAGTCGGAAAGGACCCGTCCGCGCCGGACGACGGGCCGATTCGTGCGGCGCGAATCCGAAAAGTGACCTTTCAGGGCGAGCACATTACGGATGAGACATTGGATCAGTTGAGGGGATTCACTTTCGAATCATTAATGCTGTATCAGACGAGCGTGACGGATGAGGGTCTGGCGAAGCTGAAGCAGTTGCCGAATCTGAAGGAGTTGTTCCTGCACACCATGCATACGGCGGGGCCGGGGCTGGCGCATCTTGGAGAATTGCGGTGGTTGCGTCGGCTTGAACTGGGTGGCGCGCCGATCTCCGATGAGATGCTGGCGCATCTATCGGGCATGACGCAGTTGGAGAGCTTGTCCCTGATGGGCCTCGAGGCGATTACCGATGATGGGATTGCGCATCTGAAAGGGTTGGTGGACCTACGATCTTTGAATCTTTACAACACGAGGGTGGGAGACGAGGGGCTGAAGCGGTTGAGGTAGCTGTCGAAACTTGAGGCGTTGGATCTGTCACATACCGCGGTGACGGATGCGGGGTTGGTGCATTTGAATGCTTTTGCGCGTCTGAAGTCGTTGTCGCTGAAGTGTCATTTCTATCGCACTGACATTACTGATGCGGGCATGGTTCACGTTGGGAACCTGAAGAGTTTGGAGCGGGTGGATCTGCACGGGACACAGGTGGGCAATCGAGGGGTGGAGCACCTATCGGAGTTGACGAATCTCAAGCGTGTCGGGCTGGGGCTGACGATGGTTGGCGGGTCGGGGCTTGCGCCATTGGCCGAGTTGCCGAATCTGGAGTCGCTATCGCTGTCGATCGGCTAGGCCAATAGTGGACTGGAATACCTGCGGCAGATGGGGAGTCTTTCGAGCCTGGTATTGTTGGTTGGCCGTCCAGATCCTGATGACCGACGTCTGCAGGAGATTCAAGAGGCGTTGCCAGATTGCATCGTTCTTGTGATATCGAAATGAATCGGGCCCGGATCTAGAGGTCGAGTTCTCTGGAACGGCTCGACCGGGCGATCAGCGGGTGACGCGGCCGTGATCTGTGTCAGCCTGGCAGCTGGGACAGCGCTTTGTCGGCGTGTGTGAGCTGGGCCGAAGTGATGATCTGGGGCGTGTCCGTGGGCAGGTCGTCGTCGACGGCTCGCATGGGGATGGACGAGACGGGTGGGTGCACGGTTCGTTTGAAGCGTCCCATGGCCAGCCGCAACATCCACATGAACGTGCGGCGGAGGTTTTGGGTGAGGCCGATCATCCCGACCAACTGCATCGCCAACCGTTTGTCACGCAGCTTGGCCTTGCGGCGACGCAGCGCCGCGATCAAGCTTAGCGGGTTGTAGAACGACAGGTACGCGAGCCAGAGATTGATTTGCTTGATCCACGGCCGGTCGGCGTGGGAGGCGATGACGTAGTTGCCGTCATGCATCCACGGTTGGACGACTCGGCCGGCCACGGACTCGAACGCCTGGCCGGATTCGTATGTGCCGTTGTGCAAGACCGAACCGCGGGCGGGCACGAGCATCAGCACCTGCACGGAAATTGCCCCTGCCTTGCGCAATTGGCTGACCTGGTTGACGATTCCGTAGTTGCTCTTGCGGGTGTAGAGCGGCTGGGAGTCGTGATGCATCATCATGGGGTGCGGGCCGATGCCCGCGTCGCACAACAGATGAAACGCCTCGACTGTCTTGTTGGCGTTCTGTCCCTTCTTGACGAGCGTCGCGGTCATGTCCTCCACGCCCAACCACAATCCGCGGCAGCCTGATTCCTGAATCAGCGGCAGGTGCTCGCGCATTTTGAGCGTGTCGTGCACGGTGACCTCGGTGTGCCAGCGAACGCGCTGGCGCAGCGGCTTGCCGTCGAACTCGGCTTCGGCCAAGGTGGAGACGATATCGAGCGTTCTGGCATGGTCGTTGAAGAAGTTGTCGTCGGCGCCGAAGAAGTAGCGCAGGCCGTAGGTCCGCTGCAGTTGATCGAGTTCCTCTGCGATGCGGGGGCCGCTCTTGAGTCGGTGCTGACGCTGGTTGTAGGCGGGGATGGGGCAATAGGGGCAGGCGAACTTGCATCCGTACGTGAGCACCACCGAACTGATGGGGCTGAGTCGGCGGATCCGATTGGCGGGCAGGGGCTCGGACCCGAGATCGGCGCGTCGGCCTGGGGGTTCGAGGAGGCGATAGCCGAGCACGGGGCTCGGTAACTCGTCGAGATCGCCGAGCAGTCGTTGGACGCCGGTGTTGACCAGTTCGATCGGCCGACCCGACCGGTCGACTATTGGGTAGACGAGGCCGGGGATTGCATCGAGCGCGCCCTGATCCCGGGCGCGATAGAACGCCGATCGCATCGACTCGCCCTTGGCGCGCAGATTGAGCAGCACGTCCAGAAGACTGAGCAGCACAAACTCCTCACCGGTGACGACCACATCCGCTGATCCATGGTCTGCGGGATCGTCGTTGAAGAACAGGTGTGGTTCGTACACGGCGCGCGGTCCGCCGGCGATGATCAGCGGACGCGACGCCTCATCGATGCGACAGGCATCGCGAATCATTGCCATCGCCTCCTGCCCGTGAATCGCCATGCTCGAGACCATGAAGAGGTCGGGGATGCGGCCGTCGAGCTTCATCCGCGACGGCTGGAATCGCCGGTTCCACTGCTGCAGGACAATCCTGACCTTTTCGAACCCCGAGTCGACCAACGCCGACCCGACCGCGCGGACCCCAGCCGGGGCCATTCGGGTGTCGGCGTAAATGAACGGCAGCATTCGGGTGCGATGGTCGAAGGCGCAGGCGAGGACGGCGGTGAGGTCGTGGCGCGGTGCGGTGGAGCGCAGACGACGCCTTAGAGCAAGCAGTTCACCGGGACGAAGTAGTTCGTCTCCGCGCGGGCGACGAGGCAGTTCCATTCATTGCTCCTGAGGCGGGATCATCGATCCGCTCAGAGCAGATCTTGTCAATCAGTGTATCGAATCCTATCAGCCCGTGGCAAAAGTCTCGTTGGGGGTGTTGTGGCGTGACGGGGATGGCGCTACGGTATTGGCC
>NYZD01000046.1 GCA_002685935.1 Planctomycetaceae bacterium
ATCAAATTGCACTCCGATCAGATCAGTGTCAGCGCCGTCAGTATAGTGTGGATTCCCCCTGCCGACGAAAACCCCGCGTTTCCCTTGCTCTGCCCGCCTCACGCGCCGATCAGTTCCCGCACGTATTGTGCCACGCGACTCGCGCCGTCGCCGCTGCCCATCGACCGCAGATTCGCCGCCATACGCCCCCGCCTTTCCCCATCACCCAACAAGGCCTTGAATGGCCCGGCATGCTGCTCGGCATTCACCTGCGGATCCACATGATCGTCAAACACCATCGCGCCGTCCGCGTCCACCAGTGTCTCGGTGTTCCGTCGCTGATGCTGATCCCGGTGATGCGGATAAGGCAGGAAGATCGTCGGCACCGCGTTCGCCACCACCTCCGCCACCGCCCCCGCTCCCGCTCGACTGATCGCCAGGTCTGCCGCCGCCCACGCCATCCCCATCCGATCCGTTCGGTTCATGACCGTCGCTTCCACGTGATCATTCAGATAGGCCTGCTGCACCAATTGCACCTGCTCATCGCCCGCCAGGTGCATCACCTGCCATCCGCCCAGCGCGTCGCGCACATCGGCCCGCGCCGCCAGCCGCATCATCATCTGATTTAGCGACTGCGCTCCCAGCGATCCCCCTGTCACCAGCAGTAGCGGCCGCGCCGCGTCGTATCCTAATTCCGCCTTCGCCCGCGCGCTGTCCGTCGGCCCCACCGATTGCGGCGCCAGCGGCATCGCGATCCGCTCGGTCTTCTCCGCCGGCAGCCCGCCACAGTCATACACCGAGAACACCCGACGCGCCCGCGGCGCCAGCCATCGGTTCGCCCGCCCCGGCACCGCGTCAAGATTCATCAACACCGAAGCCACCCCCGCCGCCTCCGCGGCCAGCACGACCGGCCCACTGACAAACCCGCCCGTGCTCACCACGCACGCCGGCTTCAATCGGCGCATCAAACGTCGCGTCTGACCCCGCGACCACAGATAGCACATCCCAAAGCGCGGCCACCCCCGCAGCCGCGCCGGAATCGGCCGCACCGACATCGCCTGATGCGTCACCGCCGCCGCCCCCAGCAGTGCCTCATCGATCTCCCGGTATGAACACGCATAGAACACGTCCATCGCCCCCGCCTCCTCCCCGCGCAGCCGCTCCAACACCGCCAGATTCGGCAGCACATGCCCCCCCGTCCCGCCTCCGGTGAACAGAATCGTTGGTTTCAATTGACCCATCAGATTGGCTATGACTTCCGTCGCTTGGCGCAGGCGCGTCCGTGCCCGACACGATACACACTACGCCCCTCATGCTGATTCAGATCGCTCGTCCAACTACGCCGATCACGCCATCAGACCGCGTCGCATCGCGACGCACTGACTGACACCACCGGCACCATCCCCGCGTTTATCTCCGTCATCACCCCCGCCTCCTCGGCCTCAACCCGGTTCAACCGATCCGTCGCCACCACCAGGCCCACGGCCGCCGCCGTCAGTATCCAACCCGTGCCCCCGGCGCTCACCAGCGGCAGCGCGATCCCCTTCGTCGGGACCAGCGCCGTCACCACCGCCATGTTCATCAGTGCCTGCAATCCGATCGTCGCCAATACGCCCACGCCCACCAGTTGCCCAAACGGGTGCCGGCAGTCGCGCACGATTGAATGAATCGACCAGATCAACACCCCAAACAGCGCCGCGACCAGCGCCGCCCCGGCCAACCCCAGCTCCTCACAAATCACCGCGAACAGAAAATCCGTCGTGTCCGCCGGGAGGTAATCCAGTTTCTGTGGCCCGTTGCCCAGCCCCCACGCCGTCGACCCGCCGCCCACCGCCACCAGCGATTGAATCAGGTGATACCCCGCGCCGCGTTCATCAGCGAACGGATCCAAGAACCCCGTCAGCCGCTGCATGCGGTATGGAGAATGAATGATCGCCGCCGCCACCGCCGCCACCCCCAGCGGCACCGGCGCCAGCACCTTCCACGCCGGCGCGCCCGACGCCAGCATCATGACCCCCGCCACCGACACGATCAGCACTGCCGTGCCCAGGTCCTCCACGATCACCAGACCCCCGATCAGGCCCACCACCGCCATCACCGGCAGCATCCCCCGCCGAAACGACCGCATCGCCCCCGCGTGCCGCGACACCCACCACGCCACCGCCAGCACCAGTGTCCACTTCGCCACTTCGCTCGGCTGAAACGTGACGTTCATCGGCGGCGGCAGCGGCAATCTGATCCAGCGACTCGATCCATTGATGTTCTCCCCCACCCCCGGAATCAGCGCCGCCACGCACAACCCGATCGCCAGTCCCAGCAGCCACAACACCGGGTTCATCAGCCCCCCACGAGCGTTGAACCGCCGAATATCCAGGCGGGAGGTGAACCACATCACCCCGATCGCCCCCAACGCATAAACCGTCGGCCGCCCCATCAACATCGATTCAATCGTCACCGGACTCCCACCCAGCGTGAACGCCGCACTGTTCACCATCACCACCCCCAACCCCAACAGCGCGATCACACTCCACATCAGCAAATGTCCGGCATGCAGCATGTCGATATTGTCGGCCACCCCCGCATCAATTCTGCAAAACCGCACGACAACAACCGCGCTCTACGCACCGCGCCGCTGACCCATACTCAATGTGGTGGTTCCCCCGATCAGTCGTACCGGAACACGCCCTTGCGCCACGCATACACATACGCAATGACCGACGTCGCGATGAAGAACAACATGCGAAACACAAACTGAAGTCCGAGCGGATCGCCCTCTGCCAGATTCGGCAGCACCGTCGCCCACGGATACAGAAACACGATCTCGACGTCGAACACCAGAAACGTCATCGCCACCAGATAAAACCGGACATTGAACCGCTTGCGCGCGGTCCCGATCGGATCCATCCCCGACTCATACGTGCCCGCCTTGACCTTGCCCGTCCGGCCCGGCCCCAGCACCGACGTCAGCACGATATTCAACACCCCAAAGCCGATCGCCATCAATACCAACAGAATCAGCGGGCCGTAGGTCTCAAGATCCATGTCGCGCGTTCCCAATGCCTCAAATCAGAAGCGGACAGTCTAATCCCTTTTCCCAACCTGACAAGCCCGGCCGCACCGTAATTCCCGCGAATCCGCCGCGCCCATCTTCATATTCAGCCGCCGTAGCGTTATCATGCACCCCATGACCACGATCACGGAAGATCAACGCGACCAGCTCACCCGCGGAGCGGTCGAGGTCTACTCGACCGACGAACTGGACGGAAAGCTCAAGCTCGACCGCCCCCTCCGTGTCAAATACGGCATGGACCCCACCGCGCCCGATATCCACCTCGGCCATACCGTCCAGATGCGCATGCTCCGCCGGTTCCAGGATCTCGGCCACGTCGTCGTCCTCATCATCGGCGACTACACCGCCCGCATCGGCGATCCGTCGGGACGCGACACGACCCGGCCCGTCCTCACCCCCGATGAAGTCGACGCCAACGCCCGCACCTACCTCGATCAGGCCGGCATCATCCTCGACACCGACCCCGCCCGCCTCGAGGTCCGCCGCAACAGCGAATGGTTCGATGGCCTGTCCTTCGCGGAAACCCTCAAACTCACCGGCCAGGTCACGGTGCAGCAGATGATCGCCCGCGATAACTTCAAGAGCCGCATCGACGCCGGTCGCGAGATCGTCATCGCCGAGATGATGTACCCCCTCATGCAGGCGTACGACTCGGTCATGATCGACGCTGACATCGAATTTGGCGGCACCGACCAGACCTTCAATTGCCTCATGGGCCGCGACCTCATGGCGAAAATGGGCAAGCCCCGGCAGCTTGTCATCGTCACCCCGCTCATCCCCGGCCTCGACGGCTCGGAAAAAATGAGCAAGTCCAAAGGCAACTACGTCGCCCTGACCGATCCGCCCAACGACATGTATGGCAAGATCATGTCCATCCCCGACGAGCTCATGGGCGACTACTTCCGCCTGCTGACGTCCATCCCCGAAACCCGAATCCGCAGCCTCATCAACTTCGACACCACCCATCCCCGGGATTCCAAGGACTGCCTCGCCCGCACCATCGTCGAAGATTACCACGACATGGACACCGCCAACGCCGCCGCCGAAGAATTCCGCCGCCGCTTCGCCGAGGGTCAACTGCCCACGGATATCGAGCTCAAACACGTCGGCGCCGACGCCCAACCCCTCGCATCACTTATCGCCAACGTCGGCTACGCATCCAGCAACTCCGAAGCCCGTCGCCTCATCCAACAGGGCGCCGTCACGCTCGACGATCAGAAGATTGACGATCCCAAAGCCCAAGTCACCATCCCCGCCGACCGCCAACTTGTGCTGAAAGTCGGCAAACGTCGTGTCTGCAAAGTCACCGCTTGAATCGATCTGCGTCTCGGACGAGCCGCGACTCCCACGAGCCGCGACCGTCAGGGAGCGGATCTGAAAACCCATGCTCCTGCCCATCACCATCACCCTCGCCGTCCTGCTCGCCGCCGTCGTCATCGTCTGCGTCTGGCTCCTGGCCGACCGCCGCGCTCTTCGCACCGAACGCAGTCGTCTCACCGCCGAACGCGATGACGCCGCCGCTCAGGTCGACACTCTCACCCAGGCTCGCAGCGATCAGGACCGTGACCTCGCCGTCCAAAAGCAAAAACTCGACGACTTGGAGAAGAGCCAGGCCGACCTGCAGAAGACCCTCGATCAGGCGAAGCAGCAATTCAAAGACACGTTCGACGCCCTCGCCGGCAAGGCCCTCAAGGAATCGCGCGATGACTTCCTCCAGCAGGCCAAGCGCGTCTTTGAAACCGAACAGTTCAAGGCCGGCAAACAACTCGACGCCAATCGCCAGGCCGTCGAATCCCTCGTCAAACCCGTCAAGGAATCGCTCGAGCAGTATCAAAAACGTCTCCACGATGCCGAGCAGCAGCGCGTTGAAGCCTACGGCTCACTCCGCCGCCAGGCGTCCGACCTGTCGCAACAGCACAAAACCCTCCGTGATGAAACCGCCAATCTCGTTCGCGCCCTGCGTCGACCCGAGGTCCGCGGTCGGTGGGGCGAACTCCAGATGGCCCGGCTCTTCGAACTCGCCGGCATGACCGAACGCGTCGATTACGACGAACAGGCCACGATCGACAGCGCCGACGGCCCATCCATCCGCCCCGACTACACGATCCGCCTGCCCAACCAGCGCACTATTGTCGTCGATGTCAAAACAAACTTTGACGCTTATCTCGATGCAACTGAAGCAACCGACGAACCCACCCAGCAGCAACATCTCGACCGTCACGCCAAACAGGTCCGCGCCACCGCGGACAACCTCGCGACCAAGGCCTATTGGCTGAAATGCAAGGGGTCACCGGAATTCGTGGTGATGTTCGTCCCCGGGGAAAGCATCCTCTACGCCGCCGTCCATCGCGATCCTGATCTCATCGAACGCGCGATGGAAAAGAACGTCATCATCGCCACCCCCACGCTCGTGATCGCGCTACTCAAAACCGTCGCGATGGGATGGCAGGAAAAGGCCCTCGCCGAGAACGCGCAACGCATCGCCGACGCCGGCGGCGAACTCTATGCCCGCCTTGGCACCGCGTTCGAACACCTTGCCCGTCTTCAGAAATCACTCGAAAAGACCGTCGACCACTTCAACAGCATGGTCGGTTCGCTGGAGACCAGCGTCGTCCCCCAGGCCCGACGTTTCAAGGAACTCGGGGTCGATGCCCCCAAGCCCGTCCCCGATCAACTGACCGGCATCGACAGACGACCGCGCGAGGCCCGCCTCTCGGATGATGATCGACAGGCGATGGACCTCAGCCCCGCGCCCCCCAATCCCCCTCAGTCTAAGATCACGGTGGACCCCACCGATCCCGCCAGCGAGTCCACCCATGCCTAAGTGGATTATCCTCGCCTTCATCATCGCCGCTGCCGCTCCCCCCGCTCTGGCCGAGAGGCCGCGCACCGAGCAGTTCAACACCAAACATTACAACGTTCGCACCAACGTCGACCGCGCTCTCGCCAAACAGATCGCCATGCACATGGAAGCGGTCTACATCGAATACGAGCGTCGTCTGGCCGGATTCAGGGGCTCGACTCAGCGGATGGATCTCTATCTCTTCGGCACCCAGGAAGACTATCTCGCCTTCCTCGCGGAGTTCGGCATCGACGCGCGCCACACCGCCGGCATTTTCTTCATGGGCCCCGCCGAGTCCGGCCTCGTCACCTGGACCGAAGGCCAAAGCCGATCCCGAATGTTCAGCATCCTTCAACACGAAGGCTTCCATCAGTTCGCGGTCGCTCGCATCTCACCCAACCTGCCCATCTGGGCCAACGAAGGCATCGCCGAATACTTCGCCGAAGCCGTGATGGTCCGCGGGACCCTTCGTACCGGTCGCGCCAGCAGCGCCCGCATCGACCGCATCCGCCTCGCCATCGCCCGCGAATGGGTCGTGCCCTTCGACGAACTGCTCTCGATGAGCAACGAACAATGGTGGCAGCGTTCCCAGTCCGACCGAGGCGCCGGCGCGGCCGTGCTCTACGACCAGGCCTGGTCGATGGTCTACTTCCTTGTCCACGCCGATGAAAAACTCCGCGCCGCCTTCATGAACTACCTCAAAGCGATCAACCAACGCAAATCCCCCGAAGACGCCTTTGCCGAAGCCTTCGGCGACGGTGCTTCGCCCCGCAGTTTCGAGCGCCGCTGGCAGGAATACATGCTCAAGCTCGAACCCGATCCCATCACCACCGCCACCATGCAGGCCGAGTTCCTCGTTCACGGCATGAGATTCCTGCACGAAAAGGACATCCGCCCGCGCGCCATCGTGCAACTCAAAACGGAACGGCAGGAATTCAGCTTCAGACTGATGCGCAACCACCACGGCCTCGTCACCGAAGTCGCCGCCTCCGACGATGAAAACTTCGAACCGCCCCGCCCCAAGAAATCAGCCCGGCCCACCGCCATCAAAATCCGCGCCGGACGCGACCGATCCGTCCCCGCCGATGTCGTCATCATCGGACTCGAATACCCCATCCGCGCCCGATGGAAAAAAGACAAGCGCGGCCAACTCAATCTTGAAGTCGTTTACGAATAACCCACCGGTGCCCCACACGCTGCGCAGATCGACACCGCCCATCCCGTCGTGCCCAACCATCACCGCACATTCCGCTGTCCCGCCAAAGTCAATCTCGCGCTGTCCGTCGGCGCGCCCCATCCCGACGGCTATCACCCCATCGCCTCCTGGATGATCACCGTCTGCCTCGCCGACGACCTGCTCATCACGCCGCTGCCCACCGATCGACAGTCCCATTTCACTATCGACTGGACCCCCGACGCCCCGCGTCCCAGCCCCATCGATTGGCCTCTCAGCGATGACCTCACCGTCCGCGCCCATGCCCTGCTCGAACAGCACGTCGACCGAGCGCTGCCCGTCGACGTCAAACTCGCCAAACGAATCCCCGTCGGCGCCGGCCTCGCCGGTGGCTCCAGCAACGGCGCCGCCATGCTCGCCGCTCTCGATGCCCTTTTTGACCTGCAACTCGGTCGCGACATCCTCATCGACCTCGCCATGCAGCTGGGCAGCGATCTCGCCTTCTTCCTGACCACCCCGTCCGCCATCGTCACCGGTCTCGGTCAGACCACCCGCCCGGCGCCTCGATCCGCCCCTGCCCATCTCGCGCTGATCCTGTCCGACCTGCACTGCGCCACCGGCGCTGTCTACCGCGCCTTCGACGATTATCAGCCCGGTGCCACGGTCGATCCCGATCGCGTCGCCGCGCTCGTCTCACAGGACCCGCTCCCCGATGCTCAATTGTTCAATGATCTCGCCGCGCCCGCCTGCCACGTCGAACCGCGCCTCACCGAGCTGCGCGACCGCTGCGCCGCGATCGCCCAACGGCGCGTCCACGTCACCGGCTCCGGCGCCGGCCTGTTCATCGTCGCCCGCGACCAACCCGACGCCGATTCCATTGCCGCCGCGCTGGCCGGCGAAAGCGACGTCACCGTCGTGCCCGTGATCGGCCC
>NYZD01000047.1 GCA_002685935.1 Planctomycetaceae bacterium
ATCGTCGACGTGTCGGCGCCGCGAGGACATGTCCGGCCTTGTTCCCCGTCGTCCCCTTTCGGGGTCGGGCTCCGGGGGTGGCCGACCCGGGTCCGCGCGACGAACGTTCTGTGTGACTCGACGGAGAGCAACTCAATGCACGACCTACTTCAACTCCACAATGCGCACCGCACCGGCCGGCACTTCGCACGTGACGGTCTGGCCGGTGATCGTCAGCACATCATCCGGCGCCAGCCGATCGCGCGCGCTGCTCAGCGGTCGACGCGCACGGATCGTCACCGTCCTGTTTTCCGTGTAGTCCGTCGGCAGCATCCCCTGTTGCGGCTTGGATTGCCCGGCGGGATTGAGCAGCGTCACCATCCACCCGCCTTCGATCTCATTGACCATCCACTGCACGTCGCCGGCGACCTCCACCGGCATCAACCCGCGCGACAGATGCGCCAGCAGCCGCGCCACCACCGGATGCGCCTGGCGACCGATCGTCATCCCGTGCGGCACCGACAGATAAATCAATCGCCCCTCACCACGATCGAACGCCGCGCAGAACGCGCCGCCGTCGGGGGCCCAGCCCAAGACCCGTCCGCCCTCCGTCTCGATCCGCCGGTACGCGAACCGTGGCGAATCGTGCATCGTCGGATCCCGCAGCCAACCGTATTGATCGACCTCATCGAAGCGTTGCGCGACCGTCGGCAGATTCAACGCCGCGACGCCCGGCCCGGTCAGATGGGCGTCGGCCACGACCAGCGTGCCGCCTTGCTCGACGTACGCTGCCAGCCGCTGCCCTTCCGCGGCGGTCAGTTCAATTTCACCGGCCGCGACCACGACCGGATACGTATCGATCGTGCGCCAGCGATCCACATCGGGGTCCGCGAAGATCACGTCAAAGATGTCGCCGAACACACCGGGCAGATAGACCTCGTTGGTCGCGGTGATCGGGCGTTGCGAGTTGGGCCCGATCGGGTAGTAGGCGGTCCAGAAGTACGATTCGAGCATCTTCTCGTGATCGCCGGGGCGCAGGCGATCCGACTGCTGGTGCCAGTTCTTAAATGCGTTCGGCCAGAACGGCGCCGGCTCCCATCCGTGCGCGTAATCGACCAGAAACGCGATCGGCGTGATCGGATCGCCGCGCACGAAATCCGCTTCCGCCGTCACACGCAAAAACCGATCGACGAGCTTGCCCTTGGGTGATAGCTGCACGTCGCGCAGTCCCGCGACCGTCGTGCCGCCGGGCTTCCAAAACTCATCGAAGCCCTGTTCGTGATAGAACATCGACGCACCGGCCATGTATTGGTACCAGATGTCGAATTTGTACCACGTCATCCCCGCGCCGGAGTAAACCGAATAGTAATTATCGAGAATGTTGCGCGGGCGATGGTAACTCGACTGATCGGAGAACATCGTTGCCGAGTCGCCGAAGTTACACGAGCGATACGTCGCGGTCAGGTGGTCGCCCTGCCGGGCCGCGCCGCGCATGAACGCCCACCGCATGTTGAGCACCGACGACGTCGCGACCGCAGATTCGTAACCGATCGTGCGCACACCCCATCGGCTGAGCAGCGGCATGAACGTGATGTTCCCCACCGACAAGCACGAGATCACATCTTCGAAGGGATTGGCGAGCAGGTCCCACCCGAACACTTCCCGGTACTTGGCGGCATTGGTTTCCAAGGTGATCGGCTCGAAGGCCTCGGCCATGGCCCGCCGGGTCATCGCGTGCTCGGTCGCGGGTTGCATCTGCTCGGTGGGCACATAGAAGTAGCCGAGCGATTCACCGGCGATGCTGCCGACGTAGCGATCGCGGTACTGTTGAAACATTTCGACGGCCGGATCGCCGAGCGGCGTGTCCGGCGCGTAGTTCATCATGCCGGCCCACAAGCGCTGGGGATGTTCATCCAGCCATTGCGCGAAGCGCCGGCTTTGCTCGGTCAGTTCCCCGGTATCCGGGTCGGTGCGGAACGCCGCGGGGCCCGATCCGTGAAACGTCGGCACGATGCGCGGGTCGGAAAAAATCGGAATGTCATTTCGGCCGGCGTATTTGGATTCGAACTCGGCGCGGGTGTCGTCATCACCAATGTTGTAGGGCACGGTGATGGAATTCGGGTCGCCGCTGAGCCACGTGTCAATCGGGTCGGGGCGGCCGACGTTCCACAGATACACGAAGCTTTTGTCCTGGAATGTCCGCATCCGCCATGTGTCGGGCGCGCTCACGGGGCCCGCGTGCCGGGCCAGCGGTTCCAGAGCGCGAGGAATTCCGTCGCGATACGATTCGAGCACGGCCCACGCGGGATCGGGTGGGCGATCCTTGACGCGCGGGTGATAGTTGGCGTCGGTGGTCAGCACGATCACATCGATCTGGCGTGGGTCGGCTTCGGTTTGCGTGGTGCGCAGCGTGATGTGCGCCTTGCCCTTGCGCAGCGGCGCGGTCCGGTGATCCCAGCCGAAGGCCCAGCCCCAGTAGAGCTTCATGACGTTGTCTTCTTCGATCACGGCGCGCCGGCCGAACTTGCCGATCCACGGGTCGGCGTGATCCTGTTCGATGTGAATCTCGAATCGTTCGGTCTTCTCGCGCCAGTCACCGTAGCGTGCCCAGACGTAGTAACGTCCGGCGACGGGCAATTCGATATCGCGATGCACAACGGCGCGATCGTCGTTGGGCCCGGCGGCGATGGAAAGGAATCCACTTTCGCCGCCCTGCGTCCACTCCGCGGCCCAACCGGGACCGGACAATCCCCACGCGCCGTCGGTCTGGCGCACCTCATCGGGCCCCATGGGCCAGCAGTAACCTTCAATCCCGCGGAAGTGTTCGGCCTCAAGCCAAAGATGCTCGGGCACGGCGCCGAGCAGCGGGGCGGTGAAGAGGAGCAAGGCGAACGTGATCGAGAGTGTGCGCATCATTGACGTGATCCATGTGTCCGCTCGCTGACGGACTTCATGGACGTCATGATATCAACTCACGCTGTCTCGGCTCGTTGGGGTACGAGAACGGCGCGTCGACGTTGGCCAGCGCTCAGTCGCGGGCGTCGGCGAAGTAACTTCGGGTGCCCTGGGCTTCGATGGCGGCGCCGATGCGGTTGAGGGAGTGGACGTAGGCGGCGGTGCGCATGGGGATGGATTTGGACTCCATCACGTCGTGAATCACGTCGAACTCGCACTGCATGATCTCGTCCATGCGCTGGTTGACATCGGCTTCGGTCCAGTAGTAGCCCTGACGATTCTGCACCCACTCGAAGTAGCTGACGGTCACGCCGCCGGCGTTGGCGAGGATGTCGGGCACGATCAGCGTATCGTTTTTCTTATTGAGGATCATGTCGGCTTCGGGCGTGGTGGGGCCGTTGGCGACCTCGACGATGACGTCGGCTTTGATGCGCTCGGCGTTGTCGGCGGTGATGACGTTCTCGAGGGCGGCGGGGATGAGGATGTCGACGTCGAGTTCCATCAGTTCGGCGTTGGTGATGTTGTCGGCGTCGACGGTTTCGCAGATCGCGCCGTCGCAATAGACGGCTTTGACGTGCCGGGTCTCGTTCTTGATCTGGATGATGCTGGGCACGTCGAAGCCTTCATCGCGATAGACGCCGCCGGCGGAATCGCTGATCGCGGCGATGCGGTAGCCGTCGGCAAAGAGCAGGCGGGCGACGGCCTGACCGGCGTTGCCGAAGCCCTGGACGGCGACGGTGATGTCCCCGGGTTTCCATCCCCGGCGTTTCTCGAGTTGTTTGATGCAGTCGTAGGCGCCGCGGCCGGTGGCTTCGTTGCGGCCGAGCGAACCGCCGAGCGACAGGGGCTTGCCGGTGATGACATCGAGCGTGCGCCGGCGGTGGATGGTGGAATACTCGTCCATCATCCAACCCATGATCATCTCGTTGGTGTAGACATCGGGGGCGGGGATGTCGGTGTCGGGGCCGATGAAGTCGGCGATGCGTTCGATGAAACCGCGGCTGAGTCGTTCGAGTTCGAGGCGTGACAGTTCCTTGGGGTTGACGATGATGCCGCCCTTGGCGCCGCCGAACGGCACGCCGACGACGGCGGTCTTGCAGGTCATCCACAGGGCGAGTGACTTGACTTCATCGAGCGAGACGTTGGGGTGATAGCGGATACCGCCTTTTCCGGGGCCGCGCGTGTCGTCGTGCCGGACGCGGATGCCGGTGAAGACCTGCATGGAGCCATCGTCCATGCGCAGGGGGATGGAGACTTCGATGACGGCCTTGGGATGTTTGAGTCGTTCGAGGGACTCTTCGTCCATGTCTGAATGGCTGATGGCGTTGTCGAGTCGCTTGATCGCCCCGGTGTAAATCTCGTTGTCGGACATCGTGGATGTACCTCCTCGGGGTACATCGGCTAAACGGCTTTGCCGGCGACACGAATCTCCGCCATCCGGACGGGTGAGGCGGCGAGGCGATCGGTCTTGATGACGTCGCCGGTGCGCCGGTTGATCTGACCGAAGGTGAGCACGCCGGTGGGGCAGCTCTGCACGCAGGCGGAGCAGCGGACGCATTCGGGGTCGGCCATGGGGACGCCCTTGTTGGCGAAGTTCATGATGTCGATGCCCTGATGGCAGACGGAGGTGCAGACGTTGCAGGAGATGCACTTCTTCTTGTCGGCGAGGATTCTGAATCGGGTGAAGCGGGCGTAGATGTGCATGAGGGCGGCGAGGGGACAGGCGAACCGGCACCAGACGCGGCCGGAGAAGTGGAAGTAGAGGCCGAAGCCGAGGATGCCGGCGAAGAACAGATCGACGAACCAGGGGTAGTTGGCGGCGGGGAAGCCACCGTATTTGGCGGTTGCCATAACCCTGGTGTAGGTGTTGTCGGCCCAGTGGTTGTCGACGGCGGTGTTCCAGGACACGATGCGGAGGACGAGGATGATAAGGGCGGCGGCGAGGAAGATCTGGCCGATCATGTTCATGCGATTCCAGAACGGGCCGTGCGGCATTTTGTGGCGGTGGGTATCGCCGAGGGTTTCGGCCATTGCGCCGCAGGAGCAGATCCAACCGCAGTAAACGCCCTTGCCGTAGAAGTAGATGGCGACCGGGATCAACACGAAGGTCTGAACGAGGCTGATGATCAGCCAGGTCATGAGCGGTTGGCTGCTGAAGACATTCCAGAGGAACAGGGGCCAGGCGAGGATGAGGCCGAAGGCGCGCCAGTATTCGCGGCCGTGGGGGTCGTAGTCGACGGCGGGGAACAGGGCATCGGCGAAAGATTTTCCGGCGCCGGCATCGAACGCGCCGAGGTGTCCGAGCCAGGGGAAGATGAGGTAGGGCAGCAGGAACAGCGGGACGACCTGGATCGTCATGAGGCTGATGGTCTGCCACTTCACGTAGGGGGTTTTGCGGCGTTTGATGCGCCTGATGCCGAAGGCGACGATCAGCGCGGTGTAGAGCAGTGAGAACCAGAAGCCGGGGCTGCCCATGGAGAGGCGGAGGGTGCCGATGGGTCCGGCGGGGTTGGAGAAGATCGCGCCCCAGTTATCCATCCACGCGGGCAGGAAGTGGGGGAACCAGTTGCGACTTTCAAATGCTTCGGCGATGGGCAGCCAGGTGCCGGTCTTCTTCCAGTGATAGAAGAAGGTGAACAGGGCGAGCATGCCGATGAGGGTGGCCCACCACTTGGCGCCACGGTCGCCGGCGACGGTGACGCCGCTGCGGCGGAAGAAATCGAGCGGTGCTTCGCGGCCGATCATGGAGAAGACGACATCGTTTTGAATGGTCTCCATGTTGCCGTCGGCGTCGGCGAGGTCGACTTCGTCTTCGCGGATGGCTTTGACGGTGGTGGCCATCTCGAGGGTGATCGAGCCGTGCGGGCGACCGCGGCCCATGAAGTCGCCGGCGGCGGTGGTGACGCGTTCGGAGGTGGGTTCGGCGAGGTCGACATCGGAACGCGGGTCGGCGGCGAGCTGTTGAATCTTGTCGATATTGTCGGGTTTGGGGCGGGAGAACTCGGGCTTGCGATAGCTGAGGGTGACGTCGGCGCCGCAGGTGGCCAGGGCGATGGCGGTTTCCATGGCGCTGTCACCGCCGCCGACGATCAGGGCGCGGGTGTCGCAGAAGTCGGCGGGGTCGTGAAGGCGGTTGTAGACCTTGGGCAGGTGTTCACCGGGCGCGCCGAGTTTGCGGAAGTTGCCGGAGCGGCCGATGCCGACGATCACGCGATGGGCTTTGGTGATGGGTGGGTTGGGGTCGTCGTCCTTGAGTTGGGGGATGACCAGTTCGAACAGGCCGGCGGATCGGGCAATGCGTTCGACGCGCAGGGGGATGGGGGGGATGCCGGCGGCGGAGGTCTGGTCGTGGAGGTCTTCGAGGAGGCCTTCCTTGACGGCGGATTTTTCGTGGAACTGCAGGTCGCCGGCGGGGGTCATGTCGGTGGGGTAGGTGTAGATGGGTTTGGCTTTGGGGAAGTTGACGATGGTGCTGAACGGTTCGGTGGCCTCGAAGAGCTGGAAGCTGAGGCCGTGCTTTGTTGCTTCGAGCGCGGCGGCGTAGCCGGAGACGCCGCCGCCGATGATGGCGACGTCGAGCGTGTCATCGGATTGTTTTTGGCCGGTGAACGCGGCATCGGCGACGATGTTCCGCACGGCCAGGGCGCCGGAGTTGGCTGAGAGTTTGAGCAGGGGGATGCCGGTGAGATCGCCAACGACGTAGAGGCCGCGGACGTTGGTCTGGAAGTCCTGGCGGACGACGGGGAGCTTTTCGACGCGGCCGGCGGGCCATTGGGTGTGCAGCCAACGCATGTAGCGGTGTAGTGGATTCATATGGAGATGGCTTCCCTGATTGAGGGCGATGGGCGAGATGTTGTTTCATAGGATAGGCGGCGGTGGGGGACGTGTACATTGATCGGCGCGCGGGGCGGCGCGCCTGGTGGCGTTTGCATGAACAGGGTGTGCCTTGCGGGGCGGGTCGGTATCCCGGAGACTGACGGGGCGTTTGGGAAATTATTGATTTGGGGGTGCGTGATGGTGCAGGTTGTGATCGGGGCCGGCGATTCGATTGTGTTTGTTGTGATTCTGGCGGTGGGCGCGTTCATTGCGCTGATCGCGTGGGGCAACGTGCAGCGGCGCAAGCGTCGGGAGGCGCTGGCGGCGTGGGCGATGCAGCAGGGGTTGAGCTTTACCGCGGAGCGCGACCACGGTGTGGAGGATCGCTATCCGGAGTTCAAGGCGCTGCGGCAGGGATCGAACCGGTATGCGTTCAACATTATGCAAGGGACGTGGCGGGAGCGGGGGTTTCTGGGCTTTGATTATCACTATGAGACGCAGTCGACGGACTCGAAGGGCAATTCGAGCACGCATCATCATCAGTTTTCGGCGGTGATCGTGAGCAGCGACGTGCCGCTGAAGCCGCTGCTGATTCGGCCGGAGGGGTTCTTCGATCGGATCGGCTCGTTCTTTGGGTTTGACGATATTGATTTTGAATCGGCGGAGTTCAGCAAGCGGTTCTTTGTGAAGGCGGAGGATCGGCGGTGGGCGTATGACGTGATCCATGCGCGGACGATGGATTTTCTGCTGAGCGCGCCGCGGTATACGATTCAATTTGATCGCGGGCACGTGATCGCAAGCGACGATCGGACGTTCGATCCGGGGCAGTTCGAGGCGGCAGCGGGGGTGGTGCACGGCGTGCTGGACGCGCTGCCGGACTATGTGGTTGAGCAACAACGAGCGCGGGGATAGGTCATGGATATGGGATGTGATGGGTTGGCGATGGTCGTGACGTTGGGATCGGACGCGGCCGTGCCGTGCGTGTTGGTCGCGGTGTTCGTGCTGCTGCCGCTCGTGTGGCTGATCGCGACGTACAACGGATTGGTGCGACTGCGACAGCACGTGCGCGAGTCGTGGTCGGGGATCGACACGGAATTGCGGCGTCGGTATGACCTGATTCCGAATCTGGTGGAGACGGTCAAGGGGTATGCGGCGCACGAGCGCGAGACGCTGGAGGCGGTGGTGCGGGCGCGGCAGGCGGCGGTGGAATCGCGGGGGTCGCCGGCGTCGCAGGCGGCGGATGAGAATGTGCTGGTGGACACGCTGGGGCGGCTGTTTGCGCTGGCTGAGGGTTACCCGGATCTGAAGGCGAGCGGGAATTTTCTGGAGTTGCAGAATGAGCTGGTGAACACGGAGGATCGGATTCAGGCGGCGCGGCGATTTTATAATGCGAACGTGCGCGATCTGAACACGCG
>NYZD01000048.1 GCA_002685935.1 Planctomycetaceae bacterium
GACAGTTCGGTCCCTATCTGCCGTGGGCGTTGGAGGTTTGAGAGGAGCTGCTTCTAGTACGAGAGGACCGAAGTGGACACACCACTGGTGTATCGGTTGTGTCGCCAGATGCAATGCCGAGTAGCTATGTGTGGCAGGGATAACCGCTGAAAGCATCTAAGCGGGAAGCCCCTCTTGAGATTAGGGATGCCATCAGACCCCCGGAAGACGACCGGGTTGATAGGCCGCAGCTGTAAGGGCCGAGAAGCCCTCAGGTGAGCGGTACTAACGGTCGAATGCTTAGTCGCATCGACCCGTGGTCGATGGACAACGCCTTGTGCATTCATGAGATATCTGATGTTTGCCTTCAGATCCGTTGACGGTAAGATTCACGCGATTTGTCCGACATGCGTTGTCTGCCATGTCCGTTCGCCAAATGCGGGCGGACCTGCTTGTCGGTGATCGAATAGGCACGGGGAAACACCCGATCCCATCCCGAACTCGGCCGTTAAGCCCGTGCTGCCGATGATACTGCCACACCAGGTGGGAAAGTAGGTGTCGCCGACTTTATGAACCCCGATGGGTCAACGTCCGTCGGGGTTCTTTTTTTGACCCGTAGTGGGGTTGGATCGTCCCGCTCCACGCCCGGCTGGTGGCTTCAGCATCGGCCGGTGGCTCTTATCGATTGGGTTGGCCTGCTTCGTTTCCTTGCGGATGTGACGCCGGCTCCCAGCTCGGGAGGTTTGGAATGTCTCGGATTTACGTTGGCAATCTCAGTTTCTCCACCACGGAGGATGCGCTGTCCGATGTGTTTGGGGAACATGGTGAGGTGACCGATGTGGTTATCGTCACCGATCGGGAAACGGGCCGCTCACGCGGATTCGGGTTCGTGGAGATGCCGGATGATGCGCAGGCCCAGGCAGCCATTGAAGCGCTCAACGGCCAGGATGTCGACGGCCGCACGCTGACCGTCAATGAGGCCCGTCCACGCGAGGATCGCGGCGGAGGCGGGGGAGGCGGGGGTGGTGGTCGCCGTCAATGGTGACCTGATCGTCCCTGCAATCTACTGAGAACGCGATCGGCGTGGTCCTGGTGAGACCGCGTCGGTGTATCTGTGCGCAAAACAGCAGCGCGCCCCGGATGGGACGCGCTGCGGCGCTGACGGTTGCTTCTCGATTATTTGCTCCGGTCGGTTACTCTTCGTAGGGCGTCGGCACGTCGACGATCACTTCACTGGTCTCCGGCGAGTCGCCTTCGGCGTAGTTCCAGCCCGGATCCTCAACCTGGATCGCGACCAACTGCGTGTTCTGGAACTCATCGTGATACAGATGGCGCCCGAGGGTGTCACTGGCACTGAGAGTGAACACGAGCATGCCATCGGCATCCGGTGTGTCGAAGACCTCATAGGCGGTCGACGGATCGTACGCCGTGGAGTAGCTGGAGGAGCATCCCGTGATGAGCACGGCCGCCAATCCGAGGAAAAGTGCTACCGCGACTGACGGATTACGAGGGTTACGAGGACGACGCATTAACATGATCTGATCTCCGTACCAAGGGCCTTCCGGCCCGAGTCTCCTGGTGCGGTCGATATGGCGCTGACCGTTCACGCCGACGAGGGGATCCAGCCCAGGGACCGGTGGGTCGCCTTTCCCTGAACAAGTAAGATCGAAGATATAACTGGGCGGGACGCAAACCCGAGCCACGCGGTTTCACCGAAAGCCTGCATTGGGCCGGGTTTGTTGGGCTTGGGAAAGGGGCTGTGATATGGACATGAACGGCGCTGGAGCCGATAATCATGGGCCTTGCCGTTACAGACGGTATAGAGTCGCCGCTCCGCGGATGCGGGGGCGCACTTGCTGATAAGGAACATCCGGTCATATGGCGGACCAAGGAACCGAGACCCAGCCGTTTAAGATTCGCAATACGCTGCGCAATCCGCTGCGCCGGGCGGCGCTGTCAATCTTCCAACCGGCGATCGAGCGTGCGCTGGCCTTCCCGACGCTCAACGAGATATACACCGAGATTGCCGAGTTGGAAGACGATCGGCATTTCTCGCAAAAGGCGCTGGATGTTCTGGGGATCGATTTCGACGCGACCGAGCATGACATGGCGCATATCCCGGCGACCGGGCCGCTGGTCGTGGTGGCCAATCACCCGTTCGGCGGCCTCGAGGGCCTCATTCTCGCCTCGCTGTTGATGCGTGTACGGCCGGACGTGAAGCTGCTGGCCAATTACATGCTCAGCCTCATACCGGACCTGCGCGATCGGTTCTTTTTTGTTGATCCGTTCGGCCATGCCGATTCGGCTCAGCGCAACATCGGATCGATCAAAGCATCCATCCGGTGGGTGCATGATGGCGGCGTGCTTGGTGTGTTCCCGGCTGGGGAAGTCTCAAGCGTCCACATTCGGAAGCGGCGGATCCTCGATCCGAACTGGAGTCGCACCATTGCCCGCATCGTTCGCAAGACCCACGCGGCGGTGCTGCCGGTTTACTTTGCCGGCGCCAATCGTTGGCGATTTCAGATGGCCGGCATGGTGCATCCGCGACTGCGATCGGCCATGCTGCCCCGTGAACTTCTGCACAAGCGTCGCAGCACCGTTTCGGTGAGCATCGGCAACGTGATCCCATTTGACACGCTCAGTCGTTTCGAGACGGACGATGAATTAACGTCATACCTGCGCGTGCGGACCTACATCCTGCGCGGGCGGGACAAGAAACAGCGTCGGCTGTTCCGGTTCTTCCATCCCCATCAACCAGCACGAGATGATCAACCCATCGCGGTTCCCCGTCCGCTGGAGCAGATCGTCGATGAAGTTGCGATGCTGCCCGCCGAGCAGCGACTGGTCGACAGCGGGCAATACAGCGTCTTCTACTGCACAGCCCCTCAGATCCCCAACCTGTTACACGAGATCGGTCGGCTGCGCGAACTGGCGTTCCGCGACGTCGGCGAGGGCACGGGCAAAGAACTAGATCTCGACGAGTTCGATCAATACTACGTTCATTTGTTCGTCTGGAACCACGATCAACACGAGATCGTGGGGGCGTACCGTCTCGGCCCGACCGACAAGATCCTGCCCGAGCACGGCAAGAAGGGGCTTTACACTTCGACGTTGTTCGAGATGGACTCTCGCTTGCTCGATCAGATCAACCCCGCGTTGGAAATGGGTAGATCATTCGTGAGGCCCGAATACCAGCGCAATCACTCGCCCCTGTCATTGCTGTGGCGCGGGATTGGGCATTTCATGGCCGCTCACCCGCGGTATCGCATGATATTTGGGCCGGTCAGCATCTCGAACGAGTACAACTCTATGTCCAAGCAGTTGCTGGTGCGATTCCTTAAAGCCAACGAGTATGTCAAAGACTTGGCGCGACTGATCAAACCCCGCCACCCGCCGCGGCTGGGCCGCATTCGCGACTGGGACCCCAGGCTTCTGTCCACAATCGTCCGCAACATTGATGAGGTGGACGACCTGATCAGCGATATCGAGGCCGACCGCCGTAGCGTGCCGGTGCTGTTGCGTCAGTACCTCAAGCTCAACGCGAAATTGCTCGGATTTAACGTCGACCCGGAGTTTGGTGATGTGCTCGACGGGCTCATCCTCATTGACGTGCCCATGATCAACCGCGGCATCCTCGTGCGGTATTTTGGGCGTGAGAACGCCGAGCGGTTCCGGGCCTACCACGGGGTGCCGTTTGATGGAGTCCGGGATGGCGATTGACAAATCGGACGTCGGAGGTCAAAATTCGGGGTTTCACTGATATTGCGATGATGAGGGGTCGTGCCCGGACGGCCCGCGATCGGGCCCGCACAGCGCCGGGAACTGATTCGGACCGTCTGCTCAGCCGTACTTCCATGCAGTTGCTTCGGATGTTCAATTTGATCGTGACGTCACTTGCGGTGTTCTGCATTGCGGGGTCTCTTTCAACCGTTGGTTGCCGGCAGCACGAGTTGGGGGTGTCACACCCGTTGGATTACACCGACGATCAGATTCAACAGATTGTCGAGCGCAAGCTGGAGGAGCAGACCGAGTCGGCAGATGGGCTCACGCGATGGCAACAGTATCAGGATGATGAATACCAGGAGCCAACGGACGTGGAGCGTGATCGGCGGCGGGTCGAGTTGGAGCGCATCCGCAGTGCTCGGGCGCGACAGATTCTCGATGCTGGGCCGCTGCGCCTTGAACAGGCCCTGACGATTGCGATGGAGCTGAATGACGAAGTGCTCGCGGCCCGCGAGGAGATCCGTGCCGTTGGTGGCGATGAGTTGATCGTCCAATCCCGGTTCCTGCCCACGCTGACCTACGTGCTCGACATCGAAACGATCAACCCAAACGACGGCGGTGCGCATGGCGATACCGACAATGCGCTGCGCGCCGAGATGACGCTGTTTGAGTTCGGTCGGGACAATCCGGAAGATGTCACGTTGCGCGCCGACCAGCGCGGCGCGCTATTTGGCTATGAAAACATTGTCAGTCGGGTGCTTTCGGATGTGCGGCTTCAGTTTTTCACCGTCCTGCTTAGACAAAAGCAGCTGGCCACGCGTCAAGAACTGATGGAGCAGTTTCAAGTGCGGCTCGAACAGGTACGGGAACTCCTGGCCGCCGGGCGGGCATTGCGGGTGGATGAACTTACCGCCGAGTTGAACGTCCTTAATGAGATGTCACGCATTAACAGCCTGGGGCGGGAAATTCGCCGTCGGAAGATCGACCTGCTGCACGTGATTGGGCTACCGGCCGGCTTGGCGGATTTCCAGATCGACGGCGTGCGTGAAGGATTCGACATGGCGATTGACCAGGCGGTGCAGATCGCGCTGCTGCGGAGCACCGCAATCGCGCAGGCGCGGGCGACGGTGTATGAACAGGCCCGCGTGGTCAAGCAGATATGGTGGGAGGATGGGCCGAGCTTTGCCGGTCAATTCGGCTGGCGCGACGCAGGCAACCGCGCCGGTCTTGAGTTGAGCAGTGATGACGGCACGCATGCGGTGTCGGCGTTCTCCGAAGGGCAACTGGACGGCGATCCAGGATCCATCGAAGACTCGGCCGATCGGCTCGACGCCGGGGAAGAGGGCGTGTTTGCGGCGCTGAATATGGAGCTGCCGCTGTTCACAGGATTCGCTCATGAGGGCCGCGAGTTGCACGAACGTTCGCTTCTGGCGGCGGCCCGGCACGACTTGCGCAACACCGTGGATCTGACCGAGCTTGACGTGCGACGCCTGTTCGAGACCGTGCTTGAGCAGCGCGAAGAGGTGAATTTCCAATCACGTACCGTCGATTTGGAGAAACTACGACTGGATATTCAAGAGCAACGCAAGGATGAGAATCTGATTACTGACGACCAGTTGGAAACGTTTCGGAACCGGTTCTTTGACGCACAGGACGCGCTGTTTGTTGAGCAGATCGCGCTTGTTAAGGCGATTGAGAACCTGCGGGCGGCGATGCGGTATTTCGATCCGACGCCCGTGAACCAGGGAGGAGTCGAGCCGTGATGCGATTTCTTGTTGCCGCAGTTGCTGGGATGTTGACCTGTGCGTCGGTGGCCATCGCTCAAGACACCGAGCCCGCGCACGCTGAGACGACCGAGGAGATGAAGTACCGACTTGAAGTCCAGCAAGCTCGGGTCGAACTGGAAAAGGCGAGCAGCGAACTTGTGGCCGCACGGATTAAATACGAAGGCACGAAGGCGCTTTACGAGTCACGCATCGTGCCGCTGGCCGCTCTGGAGAAGGACGAGCAGGCCTGGCTCAAGGCCAGGCTGACACACGAACTCGCCGAGATCGAATTGCAGAAGACGCGACTCCAGTTCCTTGAAGACGCCGTGATTATTACGATCGTCAGCGCCAAGAAAGTGCGCGAAGAGAACCAATACTTCGTCGATATCACTTTGCGTAATGACAGTGATATACGCCGGGCCGAGGCGGCCGTCGCGCGGACCGAAGAATTCATGGGATATGATCCGGCACGTCTGCTCGACGTGGACAACCTGACGGTCAGCGTGACCGGAAGGGTGAGGATCAGTGATAACGGTGGGGGGAGCCGCGAGGTCGTGATCGTCACGTACCCCTATCAGCACGTCGTGCCGAAACTGCGATACGGCGAGGATCAGACGATTCGCTTCGAGCTGATGAAAAAGGAATTGGAAGCGGTCACGGTGATGCTGGAGTACCAGGACACCGAGAAGTCGCGTCACCTGCTGATGGGGACCGAATCTGCGGCCGATTTTCCGACGATCGAAGTACGTCAATTCAATAGGCCGGGACGACTTGGCGAGGAGGTGCCTTACGACCTGACGCTCAACCGACTCGCCCGTACGGATCAGGCATTCACGTTGAAGGTCTTGAACCTGCCCTCAGAGTTTCCGTTCAAGTTCATCGACGATAACGGCGGTGAGGTGACTCAGGTCAAATTCACTCAGGATGTGCAGACTCACCACCTGAGGCTCATGGTCGCACTGCAGGAGAAGCTGGATGTCGAGTTCATCGACAAGCGGATCGAATTCAGCGCATTCGTGACACGGTCTTCGGAGACGCAGGCGATCAGCGTATTGAAGAACAAGTATCCGGATCAACCCATACCGATCGAAGAACTGGCAAAGATCCGGGGCGATCGGGTCGACCTGATTCTGATTCCCAAGGGCAAGGGCGAGCTGGAGATCCTGGTTCACAACAAACGATTGGAGGCCAAACTGGGTGCTCCGCTCGAAATGCGCTTCAGGGTCATCAACAGCGGCACGCTGCCGCTGAACAACGTTGAGCCGACTATGATTCCTCCCGCGGAATGGGAGGTCGTGTTCGACCCGATATCGACGAAACAGATCGACGCCGGCCGCAGCAAGTTGTTTAAGATCGTCTTTACTCCGCCCCCCAATGTGCAGGTTGGGACTTACAGTCCAAAGATCAAGGTGGTCGGTTATACTGGCACAGAAAAGATCAGTGCTGACGATCTCGAAATTGACATCAGCCTCGTCGCGGAACGCAACATCACCGCGACCCTCGTGTTGGTCGGCGTGCTGATCGGCCTGGTGCTTGTGATCGCGATCGTCAGCATCAGGATCTCCCGGAGGTAAGCGATGCTTCAAATAGAGGATCTGTGTAAGGTTTACGCTTCTTCTATCCCGATGAGCAGGCGTGGCGGTCGGAGATTGATGACTTGATCGGGAAGGCAAGGAAGAGGGGGTCCGGCTCCCAGCCGGCCTTCGGCCTACCCCCCGAACTTGCCTCGCTCATCGAAGAGCAACTGACCATCCTTCGTCAGCGGCAACACACGTGCAGCGACCCTTCCAGCTGCGAGCAGGTGACCCGCAAGAAGATCGCCGCCATGTTGCCCGACGCTCCGGTCCTGGATCGCCTGCTCCGCTATGAAACCCACGCCGATCGCAGCCTGCACCGCGCGCTTGAAACGTTGGCCAAGTTACGTGGCGCAACTGTAGAGACGCTCATGGCGACCGTGACCGGTCCCACACCGGACGGCGGCTCGGCGACCGTACGCCGGGAACGAACGACTTGGATCTCTGCTGGGCCGTCGCAGGGACCATGATTCTGCGGAACGAAGCCATGGAGTTGCCGATGGACGCCCTACAGTATCTGCTGTCGATGGAGCCGACGTACATCCCGACGGATCGGGCGCTGGGGTTCGTGAGCACGGACGGTCCCGGCGAGGGTCAGTGGCGCATGAGCGGCCCACGGGAGGGGGAGATGAGTCCTGAGATGCAGCGATTGCTTCGGCGTATGCGTGGCGGTGCAGTCGCGGGGGTGTATACGGATTGAGTCGAGACTGTACCTGGGCCTGCCCGTTGGGCCGTTGCTCTGAGACGCCGCGAACGGCCACTGGCGCGGGCACTTCTCGACCTGAAATCGACGCGGAAGGGCGATCAGTCTGACAAACGTCGATCTGTACCGACTCATCGGGCGCGGCGTCGCCGGTGAGCCGGCCCCGCCGGATGCCGCAACGGTGCCTGGCATCCGGGGCCTGTCGGCGACCGGAGCGGATTCCGCCGGTCCGTCGGCTGAGACTCTCATTCAACTTGGACCAGTTTCACGGGAGCACGTCACCGGCGATGCGCTGTTCTTCACCAATTACACATGGCACCGCTCCGAGCCGAACCGCACCGGTCGCACGCTGACGTATTATGCCATCGCGTATCAACTGACCGCCGCCGCGATCGCCGCCCGATCGAGGTAGCCAGGCTTCTCAGCCTCACCATCCATCCGTTCGGACGATTCCGCCGGGCCGCCCCGCGGAATGTGTGATTTCCGACTTGCCCCGCCCCGATTGGCCGCCAATACTGTGCGACCATCAAATGGCAACCGAGTTCGTACCCGTTGGAGTAACCATGTCCGCCGACCCGCCCATCAAGCGTGATCCGACCGTGACCGAGTGGGATCTGGGAACGATTGACCAAATCCCCGATCAGGAAATGCACCGCGTCCGCACACCCCGCGGATGCGTGCTCGTGTATGCCGAATCACGTGACCAGATCAAAGCATTCAGTGCCGTCTGCCCGCACGCCGGGGCCGACCTTTCCGACGGCTACGCCAAAGGCGCGATGGTGATGTGCCAGTATCACGGTTGGCAGTTCAACCTGCGTTCAGGTGAGAACACCGCGCGGGGCCTGCCCGGGCTGATCGAGGTCCGCACCGAAGAACGTGACGGCCAACTCATCGCCCACTTCCCCGTCCGCAAGACTTCGTGACCCGTTCAGCCGTAGCCCAGCCGCCGCAGATCATCCTCATTCAGGCCGAAGTGATGGCCCATTTCGTGTAACACCGTGATGCGGATCTGCCGCTCCAGCGAGCGAGCCGACACCCGTCCCCCTCGCCCGGCAGCCGCGTTGTAAACGCCCTCGCGGTACACGATCATGTGGTCCGGCAGTGTGCCTGAATGCAGAACGCTGCGCTCGGTCAGCGGAATACCCGTGTGCAAGCCGCACAGTTGATCGACGTATTCGATCTCCAGATCATCCATGACCTCATCCGACGGGTAATCCTCCACCATCAGCGGCACTTCCTCCAACAGCGCGTGAAGGTGATCCGGCAGGGCACCCAGCACTCGCTCCAACATCACGTCAAACTGCCGCCGTTCTTCGTCTGCCAGGCCTTGGGGATCCATGGATCACTCACCCATCCGGGGATACTCGATTCGGCACGCCGCACTTGCGGTCATATACTGTGCACTGTCAATGAACGACGCGCCCCCGGCTACAATTCCTTACCTGCACCGGCTGATCATTTCAGCGCCGTTCGGTAATTATGTCCAGCCGAGCGGCGCCACCGCCACGCTCGGTACGTTCACCGCCCAGCCGCGTCCTGGTCGGCTTTGGCGGATCCTTCGCACCGTCCGCTACTATCCACGTCTGCGCGCGTGGGTCAATCGAATCGGCCTGCGGAATCCGGGCATCGCCTGGCTCGCCGATCGTGTGCGCCGCGGCCGAATCGATGTGTCCGACAAGATCATCAGCATACACGGCTTTGACGAGGCCGAATGGCGCGACCTGCTCCACCGGTCCGCCGCACTTCGCCCGCTCGCCGTCGAATTGAACATGAGCTGTCCGAACGTTGGTCAGATCGATTGGCCGGCGACCTTATTCGCCGACGCATTGGCCGCGATGGGAACGCAGTCTCGGGTGATCGTCAAGCTGCCGCCGATCAATTTCCAGACCATGCTGCATCAGGTGTTGGACGCCGGTGTTCGCACCTTGCACTGCTGCAACACGCTGCCCGTTCCCGCCGGTGGAATCAGCGGCAAGCCGCTCAAACCGGTGGCGATTCAATGTATTCGTGAAGTTCGCCGCCAAACCGGCGATGAAGTGAACCGGGATCTCACCATCATCGGCGGCGGCGGCATCACGTCATCGTCTGACATTGATGACTATGCCGACGCGGGGGCCACCCACGCCGCCATCGGCACGAAGGTGTTCAATCCGATCTATCTGTGCTCGACCCGCTCATTGCGCCCGCTGATCGAACACGCAGACCGACGGCTCGGCGGGCCGTGAGTCGATCCGTATAATCACGCGATTCACCGGAGCCTGCTGTGAGCCCTTCGATCCGAAAAGCCCAAGTGCGCGACGTCCAGCACATCGGATGCATCGTCAACGATTCCGCCGAGCGCGGCCTGATGCTGCACCGATCACTTGCGGAGCTATACGACGACCTGCGCGATTTCCACGTCGCCGAAAGTGATGAGCAGATCGTCGGCGTCACCGGCCTGCGCGTCATGTGGTCAAACCTGTCTGAGGTCTACGCCCTGGCCGTCGTGGACGCCGCCCGTGGCCGGGGCCTCGGACGAAAGCTCGTTGAGGCCGCCGCCGATGAGGCCCGCGACATGGGCATCCGCCGACTGTTCGCCTTGACCTATGAAAAGGAATTCTTCGAGAAATGCGATTTCAGCGTGGTTGATCGCCGGAATCTGCCGCTCAAAGTGTGGAGCGAGTGCGTCCGATGCCCCAAGCACGATGCCTGCGATGAAATCGCCATGCAGCGTGAACTGAAGGATGTGCCGGACCTTGCCCCTTCGATCGCCGATGAAAGTATTGATTGTCATGACGTTCACGTGCCGATTCAGTTGGTAAGATTGAACGGCGGTGTGCCGCCTCGTCCGTGAATGGCGACGCGGTACGACATCCCAGATCGACCAGACCGGCCAATGATGAATTGGTCCGGCTCCCTGCTGCGCGCGGACACCCATGAGACACGCCTGGCTAAAAACGCTGACCGACTCACCGGCGATCGACGGTCTGATTGCCGCCCTCGCACCCGCAATACGCGTCGTCGCCGAGGGATCTTGGGGCTCCAGCGCCGCCCTGACCGCTGGCTCCATTGCCACCCGCACGAACCGGCCTGTACTGCTGGTCGTCGCCCATCTCGATGATGCCGATGAATCCCAGGAAGATCTCCGGCTCTTTGAGGGTCTGTCAGTCAGCGCGCTGCCGGCCCTCGAGGTGATGCCCGGTGAATCCAACATCAGCCTGGAGTTGCTCGCCGACCGGCTCGGATTGGCCGCCCAACTGATGCGCGGCGATCAGCCGAACGTCGTGATCGCACCGGTTCAGGCATTGATGCAATCCGTGCCGACCGACGAGGCTCTCGGCGCCATGACGCTCGATATCCAGGTAGGCCAATCCCTCGCTCAAAGCCACCTGACCCATTGGCTGCAGGACGCCGGATACAACCGTGCCGATGCCATCGACGAACCCGGCGACTTCGCCGTGCGCGGCGGGATCATCGACGTGTTCAGTCCCGGCGGACAGCCCCCCATCCGCATCGATTTCTTCGGTGATGATGTCGATTCCCTGGCCGAAATCGATCTGGATTCCATGGGATCCAACCGCAAGTTGCGCTCTGCCCGCTTGATCGGCACGTCCGTGGAAAAGATTCAATCCAATGAGCAGATGACCCATCTCATGACGCTGTTGGATGAATCCACGATCGTCGTCGTCCATGAAATGCTCGAGGTCGCCGAACAGAGCCGCGGGTATTACGAGCGGCTCACCGACCCGCGCGGCATCTACGCCCCACACACCGTGACGCAACACCTGATGAAGTTCGCGTATCTTGAGGTCAATCAATACACCGGGCCCGACGTCGGCGACCAACGGGTGACGCTGCCCGTACTGAATCTGATTAACTTCAGCGATACTGCCGTCGACGCCGTCAAGGAACTCGGAGAGCTCACTCATGCTGATGATCGCGGTCGCAAACCGAAGGTCATCGCCCTGTGTGACCGCGAAGCCGAGCGCGACCGTTTGCTTGAGCTGATTCTCGAGCATGCGCCTGATTCCGTCGATGACATCGAGTTGCAGGTTGGCCATCTCCATCGCGGTTTCGGCTGGGGCACGTTGGAAGCATCGACGGATCGGCCCGTTTACTTCGTGCCGCATCACGAGGTGTTCCACCGATATCAGACCCGCCGTCGCGTGCGGCGCGTCACCACCGGCCGAACCATCGACACGTTCATCGACGTGGAAGTGGGGGACTTCGTCGTCCATCGGCATCACGGCATCGCCCGCTTCAAGGGCCTGCGCGTCATGAAGCGCGAGGACGGCCAGCCCGGCGAGGAATATCTCACTCTCGAATTCGCCGCCAAAGCGCTGCTGCACGTCCCCGCCTCGCAAATCGAACTCGTCCAGAAGTACATCGGCGGCTTCTCCGGTCGGCCGCCCCTCAGCAAGCTCGGTGGCACTCGATGGAAGAAGACCACCGAGCAGACCAAAGAGGCCGTGCGCGATCTCGCCGCGGAACTGCTGCGCGTTCAGGCTGCGCGATCCGCCCTGCCCGGCATTCGATATCCCGAGGACACGATGTGGGTGAAGCAGTTTGAGGCCGAGTTCCCCTATGTGGAAACCGACGATCAGACCGCGGCCATGATCGAGATCAAGAGGGACATGACCCACACCCAACCCATGGATCGCCTGATCTGCGGCGATGTGGGATACGGCAAGACTGAGTTGGCCATTCGCGCCGCGTTCAAAGCGGTCGAAGCCGGCAAACAGGTCGCCGTCCTCTGCCCGACGACGCTGCTGTGCGAGCAGCACGAGCGCACCTTCCGCCAGCGCATGGCCGACTACCCCGTGCGTGTCGAATCGCTCAGCCGATTCAAAACCGGCAAGCAGGCCCGGCAGATCATCGAGCAGTTACGCACCGGCGCGGTGGATGTCGTCATCGGCACGCACCGCGTGCTCAGTGACGATGTGCAGTTCGCCGACATCGGCTTGATCATCATTGACGAAGAGCAGCGCTTCGGCGTCGAACACAAGAGCAAACTGATGCGCTTCCGAGTCACCGTCGAAGTCATCACGATGTCCGCCACCCCAATCCCACGCACATTGCACATGGCCCTGCTCGGACTGCGCGACATCAGCTCGCTGACCACTCCGCCCGCCGACCGACGAGCCATCGTCACTGAGGTCCTGCCGTTCGAGCGCGACCGTGTCCGCCAAGCCATCGTGCGGGAGCTAAACCGTGATGGCCAGCTCTATTTCGTGCACAATCGC
>NYZD01000049.1 GCA_002685935.1 Planctomycetaceae bacterium
GACTGGCGATGTTAGTGCCCGGGGCTACGGCTTTTTGGGGTAGATGAGGTGGAATTCGGGGGAGCCGGTGATGGGCCAGAGGATCAGGAAGTGGTGGATGAGGTCGGAGAGGATGAGGGCGATGATGAGGGTTAGGTTGCGGGGGCCAAGTTGATGTTGGAAGCAGATGGGGGCGAGGATGGCGAGGAGGATGCCGATGTAGCCGTGGTGGATGCGGAGGCCGAAGGTGAGGTGGCGGAGGAATCGCGTGTCGCGGGTGGACTGGAGCTTGAGGCCGAAGCGCATGGCGATGGTGATGACGGCGGCGAAGAGCAGGAGGCGGGGCATGGCGAGGGCGGCGCAGTGTTCGAGGGCTTGGTGGAGCATGGTGGGTGACGGCGGGCGGCGCTTGGATGGGGCGGTCAGTTGGGGTCAGCGGGGGCGGGGGGTTTGATGAAGATGGATCGGATGATGAGGATGGCGATGCCGATGACGAGGTAGACGTCGGCGAGGTTGAAGATCCAGGGGTAGAGTTCGTTTGAGCCGCCGGGCCAGTGCCAGTTGAAGGGGAGGGGGACCTGTGGAAAGAGCCAGAGCATATCGCGGACGAATTGGTGCCACACGCGGTCGTGGAGGTTGCCGAGCGCTCCGGCGAGGATGAGGACGAGGGCGACCTGGAGGAAGCGATGGCGGACGGGGGCGCGGACGAATATCCAGGTGATGGCGGCGGTGGCGATGATGGTGGCGGCGATGAAGAAGAGGCGTTGTCCCTGGGCGATGCCGAAGATCGCGCCGTGGTTCTCGACCCAGCGCATGGCCAGGAGTTTGGGGATGAGGGGCTGGACGCGATTGTCGGTGAGGTTGATCTGGGCCCAGTTTTTGAGGGCGAGATCGGCGGCGACGAGGACGGCGGCGGCGAGGAGCGCGGTGATGATGGTCCAAGGGCGGTGTCGGGCGGGGACGGAATCGGATGGATCCTGGGCCATGGCGGGTCAGAGGCGACCGTTGCGTTCCAGTTCGCGGGCGGCTTCGATGGAGTATTTGGCCCAAGGGGTGATTTCGAGGCGTGCCTTGGGGATGGGCTTGCCGGTGTGGATGCAGACGCCGTAGGTCCGGTTATCGATGCGATCGAGCGCTTCATTGATTTCGACGACCATGGCGCGTTCGGATTCGACTAAGCCGAGCATGAGTTCCTGCTCGTAGTTATCTGAGCCGACATCGGCCATGTGCAGGGGCATATTGGAGAGATTGGACGAATCGTTAATTTTGAGGGCTTCGTCTGACATGGATTCGACGTCGCCGAGGATCTCGGCGCGGCGTTCCATGAGCAGGTTCCGGTATTGGTTGAGTTCCTTGCGGCCGAGGTGGGTCTTGATTTTCTTGGGTGGCGTGAAGACCTCGGGGGCGGGGTCGGGGGCGACTGCGGCCGGGGCCTTGGCCTTGGCGGCGGGGCGCTTGATGGTTTTTTTGGTTTTGGCGGGGGCGGCCTTGCTGACTTTGGTCTTTTTCTTGGAAGTCTTTTTAGTTGAGGGTTTTACAGACGTTGCCGCGGATTTGGATGCCGGGGCTTTCTTCGTCGATTTTTTCGTGGTGGTCTTCTTCTTGGTTGTTGATTTTTTCTTCGCCACGACGATTGACTCCGTGAAGCGGCGGGCATCGGCTGAGGGAAGCGAGTTGCACCCCCAAGCGACCCAGCGGCTAAAGACCAGCCAGTTTATGCCGGGGTTTGGGGCAGGTCAAATGGGGGGACTGAAAGCGGCTGATTTCCGTTGTGGGTACGGACGGGGGGGAGTGGGAACCGGTGCGGGGGCGGGGGCGTAGTGATGGGAACGGCGCTTGCGTGGCGCGGGGTTGATCTGCGACTATCGTAAGCGGTTGCATCGGCCCGATTAAGGGGATATGAGAATTCGGCATGGGCCGTCCGATGGGTCGGCGTGTGCCATGGTGCGTGAGCAGGGGATCCTATGACGATGAGGATTGGGCAAACATGGCGCGTGGTGGTGATTGGACTGGCGGTGGTCGGTGCGGCGGCAGGCCAGACCCAGCCGTCGACGACATCACAGACCGCGGAACAGATGATGGCGGGGCGTCTGGAGCAGTTGGCGCGGAATCGCATTGAGAACAGACCCGACCCAAGCGCGGCGCGGATCGAGCAGGTGTTGATTTTGCTGGATCACGCGACGCGGCTTGACGACACGAATGCGGAGCGATGGCGTTATCTGATCGAAGCGATCGACGTGGCGCAGCGCGACGCGCTGTTGCGGCCGGCGCTGGAGGGATATCTGCGCACGAGCCCGGATGATGAGGTGGCGTGGTTCCGATTGTTGCTGGTGCTGGGTGAGTCACGTCAGACGGTCGAGGGCCGGTTGGCGTTTTATGATTCGTTGCTGACCGGTAAAGCGTCGGACCGATTCAGCCTGTCGGTGCGGAGCCGTGTGGCTTACCGCGCGGCGTTGCTGTGTCGGGAGCAGGGGGATGAGAAGGGTTACGCGCGGGAGTTGAGTCGGTCGATGCGTCTGGATGACGTGAACAAGGAGGCGGCGCTTGAGGCATATCGGCTGGTGACGTCGCGATCGGAGCTGACACCGGAGAAACAACTGATCCTGCTGTTGCAGGTGCTGCATGCGGATCCGGCGGACGCGGGTGTGCATCAACTGATCGCGGATCTGATGTTGAGCGTGGGCAATTACGGCCAGGCGTTCAATTGGTACACGACGGGACTGGTGCTCCACGAGCTGCGGGGCAGGTCGCCGTCGTTGGACATGTTGCGTCGGCACGTGGTGGCGGCGTGGGGCGTGGGCAATACGGCGCGGTCGTTGGAGTTGATCGATGGTGTGCGTCAGACGCTGGAGGCGCGAGCGTCCGCGGCGGAGGCCGCGGGGGAGGATCCGACGGGCATAGCGACGATGCCGCTGGATTTCCAGCAGTTGTTGGTGGCGATTCATACGGTGCAGAGCCAGGGGGACGACGCGGCGCAGCAGTTTGCGACGTTGCGGGAGATGTTGAACGGTCATCTGGCGGACGATCCTGAGGATGCAAAACTGCTGATGGATCTGGTGTGGTCGGCGGTGCTGTTCGATCAGGGTCTGGACAAGTCGATGGCGGCACATCTGGACACATTACGCACTATTTTGACGGAGGATTTGACGGAGGAAAGTGTGGCGCTGCAGCGTCTGCTGGGGTGGTGGGAGCTTCGTGCGGGGCGTCCGGCTGAGGCGTGGGAGATTCTTGAGCCGCTGGCGCCGACGGACCCGCCGTCGGCGCTGGGCTTGTGCTACGTGCTGGCGGAATTGGGGGAATTCGACGCGATTGGTGAGTGGCTGAACCGTGTGTACCAGAGCGGTCCTGAACGTCTGTACGGTGTGATGGCGGTGGACATGCTGCGGCGATACGGGTTGGAACTGGTGTCGAAGGCAGAATGGGATGCGGTCAACGCGTCGGTTGATCGGCTGCCGCGGAGCTTGCAGGGACTTGCGCTTTCGCGGTCACCGGTGGTCCAACTGCGGGCACAGGCGCGTGGATATCGGTTTGGTTATGGCGATCCGATTGAGATTGACCTGGTGTTGACGAATCTATCGGAGTGGCCACTGGCGTTGGGACGTGACGGGACAATTCCGACGCGTGCGTTTGTGAACACGACGGTGGAGAGTGGCGCGGGTGAACCGGTGCGGCAGAATCCGGTGGTGGTGGATATGCATCGGCAGTTCCGTTTAGATCCGGGTCAGCGTCTGAGGGTAGGGTCTCGGATCGACGTGGGTCGGTTGGGGATGCTGCTGGATTCCAATCCACAGCCGAAGCTGCGGATGCACGTGTTGGCGGTTCTGAATCCCGTGATGAACGCGACAGGGGGGTTTGACCCGGGTCTGCTGGGGTCGCAGTCGCCGCTGCCCAACATCGAGCGCGTGGCGTGGGCGGCGGGGATGCGGCGATCGGACGGCACGGCGGCGGGGAGCGCGGCGGAATGCAACAAGATGCTTCAACGCGTGGGGGGCACGAACGCGGCGGAATCGATGCTGGCGACGGCGCGGTTGATTTACATTTTGCCGCGCGTGGGCGAGGATCAACAGGAACTTCATAACCGGATCGCGGGGTCGATCGTGGGGGCGTACAAGCGGATGCCTCCGCTGCAGCAGGCGTGGACGGTGAGTCTGATCGGCAACGAAGAGCTTGGGAACGAACTGGGAGACCAGGGCGTGATGTATTGGGCGGCGCGATCGACGGACCCGCTGGTGCGGCTGGTGTACATGGCGACGCGACATCTTGCGGTCGAGCCCTCATTTCTGAGCCAAACGATCAGTAAGGGGGGCGGCGACCTGCGGCGATTCGCTCAGGCAGAGCAGGTCTTGGCTCAGGAGGCGGCAGAAATGGAAGCATCGAGCGATTCGGGGGACGGGGGCTCCTGAACGGGCCATGCGCCCGGCCGGACGGGGGTCACGGGGCGCATTTGGCGGCGAAGGGGCATTGGGCGAGCGGGGTTGACAGGGGCGTTTGTACCGGTAGAATGACGGATGAGTTAAGGCGCATTGGGTAGCCATCCGACCGCTATCATTCCGTCCGACATGCTTGATTGATCTGATTTCCCTCCTGCCTGAAACCCCCTTAGCTCACCCTCCGGGTGCCGTACGACCAGTCGGTGATCAGGGCTATTGATGTATCCACAGTCCTGCATCGCTGGAAATGGCGTGTCAGGTGGGTCTATGGCCGCTTGGCTGCGTCGTGACGCATGGGAATGTGTTTGAGGTAGAGCCAGCCGAGTGCGCGATTCCCGCTTGTCAGTCGAATGAATGTGGTTCGGTCGATGGTCGGCCGAAGTTAGGCGCTGGGTTTAGGCTGATGGTCGCTATTTTGTGATGATCTTATTGTTGTAGAGTGGGTTTTGGACTTAAACGTCAAGGAGTCAGTGACATGATGAAGCGAAGATTTGGATTCACCCTGATCGAATTGCTGGTCGTGGTAGCCATTATCGCGCTGCTGTTGGGCATTCTGTTGCCCGCGTTGGCGAAGGCTCGGGCGATCACGAATCAGCGTGTGTGTGCTACGAACCTGAAGGGCATCTACACGGCGATGTTCACCTACGCCAACTCTTATGAAGGGACGTTCCCGAAACACTGGTCGGAAAACACGGCCGATCTGAGTGGCATGGGCTTCCAGCCCGACCGCAGCACGACGAATTACACGACGAAGGCTTTGAACAACCCGACGGCGGCAATGTGGCTGCTGGTGCGGGATGGCTCGGTGAGCCCGGAACAATACGTGTGTCCGTCGACCGACGACACGAAGGATCCGACGACGACGAACGGCATGGTCGGTGGCACGGGTGTGCCGCTGGGTCTGACGTGGGACTTTTTCACGCTCGATCACCTGTCGTATTCGCCGATCAACATGTATCACACACAGGTTCGCAAGCACTGGTCGGTCAACGCCGAGCCGGCGTGGGGCATCATGGGTGATGCGAACAACGGTCCCGATCCGCTGAACACCACGGACAAGAAGCAGTACAACAGCCTGAACCATGGCAGTAACGGTCAGAACATGGTGAAGGGCGATACGAGCGCCAAGTGGTATACGGATGTGGACGCGGGCCCGTCGAGCGACGTGATTTACACGTACGACACGACCGTGAACAACCAAGTGGATTCCAATGGTTACGATCTGTCAGGGTTCGTCAACCAGAAGTCCGTCGAGTTCACGACGGATGTGTACCTGCTTCGGATCGGTCATCTGGACACGGACTCGCAGACGGATTGATCGGGCGGTTGTGTTTCGTTGAGCCGGTGTTGTGTGGCTGAACGGGACGAATCGCATCGTATGCGGATTGCTTGAATTCAGAGGCCGGACGTCAAAGGGCGTCCGGCCTTTTCTTTTGTTTGGGCCGATGGTGATGGGCCGGCGTCCGGGGTTTTCCGTAACATGTAGCGCTCATGAGTGAACGATCAGCGACGCACCGACAGCATTGGTTGCGGGGTCCCGCGGCAGGGGCGATCGCGTCGGCGGTGGTCGCGCTGGTGTTGTTCGGACCGTCTTTCACGTTTGATTTTGTTTACGATGATCATGGGGTGGTCAAGACCGACGAGCGGCTTTCAGAGCCTTCGTTCGGCTTTGAGTTGTGGGTGGCGCAGTGGTGGGTGGAGGGGGCGGCGGAACCTGTTTCGCGTCCGCTGACGACGTTCACGTTCTGGACTCAGGTGCAGTTGCACGGTCGGCAGCCGGCGGTGTACCACCTGGTGAATGCGGTGTTGTGGGCGCTGCTGTCGGCGATGGTGGCGTTGCTGGCGGGGCGTTGGACGGAGCGTTGGTGGTCGGTGTGGGTGGTGGGGCTGTTGTTCGCGGCGCATCCGATTCACGTGGAGGTGGCGGCGAATGTGGTGGGGCGGGCGGAGATTCTGGCGGCGCTGTTCTCGGTTATCGCGCTGCGGCTGTGGCTGAGTTGGCGGGAGCGATTGACATGGCGGCGGGTGGCGGCCCTGGGGGTGCTGATTCTGGCAGCGGGTTTGAGCAAGGAACACGGATATCTGACCGCGGCGCTGTTGGCGGCGATGGAACTGGGGCTGCGTGTCCGGCACGGTGAATCGATGCGGGGGAGGACGTGGGTCCGGTATTGGCCGGTGGGGTTAGCGATTGTGGTGGTGGCGATGCTGGCGGTGGGGCAGCGTATCGCGTTGTACCAGAATGTGGAGACGGGCAAGACCGCAGAGATCGACAATCCGCTGCACTGGTCGCCGACGAGCGAACGGGTGGTAACGCCGCTGAAGATCATTGGCAAGGCGGCGCAACTGCTGGCGGCGCCGGTGGTGCAGTCGCCGGATTACTCGCCGCGGATTCTGATGCCGACGCATCGTTTTGATGATCCGCTGGTGCTGGCGGGTCTGGCGGTGGTCGGGGGGTGGATTGTCGGGGTGGTGTATGCGTGGCGTCGACGATCGCCGGCGCTGGGTCCGCTGCTGTGTCTGGTGGTGGTGTGGTTTGTGCCGTCGAACACGCTGGCGCTGATTGGGACGATATTCGGTGAGCGTCTGCTGACGATGACGAGCATGATGGCGCCGCTGGCACTGGTCGCGCTGGCGCCGGAGCGGATCGGACGGCATCCGTTTGTGCTGGGCGCGGGGATGGTGTGCGTGGCGTTGCTGTTGGGGTTTGTGGCTTTCGTGTGGATCACGTGGGAGCCGATGATGATCCTCGACGGAGCCGAAGAGAATGTGGGATACAAAGTGTTGGCGGGTTGGGATTGGCGTCAGATCTTATTGGGATTGGTGTGCGTGGCGGGATGTGGGCTGTGGCTGGCGATTCAACGTGGCGGGGCGGCGGCGGTGTTGTTGGGGCTGGCAGTTTTTTCCGCGGGCTGGGCGACGAATTTTTACAGTCTGGTGTGGCGGCACGGTGATGCGTTGATGGTGTATACGGTGACGACGCACCCGGAGGGCGGTCGATTCATGGGGTTTCAATCGATGCAGTTGGCGCGGATGGCGATGTACAAATCAGAAATCGCGGATGATCCGGAACTACAAACGACGTACATGGACTTAGCTGAACAGCATGCGCTGGTGGCGCTGGAGCAATGGCCGCGTCAGGATCGGCCGTATGCGGCGTTGGGGATGGTGGCCGAACACCGTGGCGACTACGAAGCGGCTCGGGAGTATTACCGCTTGTCAGGGCGCGGGCAGAGGAAGTGGAGCGCGGGGGATTATGGCCTGGCTCGGCTGGGGGAACTTGACGAGCTGGAGACGCTGAAGGCTCGGGCGGAGGCGTTGTCGGCGGAACTTGATGAGCGTCCGGAGGACCATGCGGCGCGGAGACAACTGGCGCAGGTGTATCTGCAACTGCGGGAGTTTGAGGAGGCAGCGATTGAGTACAAGCGGGTGGTCGACGCGGGGGTGGTGGATGCGAGGCTGTTGAATCTGTACGCCGAGGCGTTGATGGAGAACGGACAGTTCTCCGAAGCGATGGAGGTCTATCTTCTCTGGCTGAAGTTGGAGCCGAACAACTGGGTGCCGCTGACGGATGCGTCGTTCATTGCGATCGGGATGATGGCGCATCTGGAAAAGGTTGAGGGATGGCTTCGGCGGGCGATGGCGATATCACCGGGCAGCGCGGAGCCGTGGGTGGCGCTGGGTCAGTTGTATCGGCTGAACGATCGACCGGACGATGCGATGCTGGCGTACCGGGAGGCGCTTCGTCGATCGGATCCGAGCGAGCCGAAGTATCGGCATTACAGGCTTGAGCTTGAAGAGCTGATTCGACGGGGCAAGTGAACCGGGACGGACGTCGGTCGTATGAACGGAAGTCAACGGAGGCATGGCATGACTCATCAGGCGGGTTGGATGGCGCGGGCTTTGATTTTGGCGGGGATGTTGGGGGGGGCGATGCCGACGCCGGCGGGCGGGGACGAGGCGGTGGATCTGCGTCGGACGCCGGTGGTCGAGATATTTGAGAACTGCCGCGAGGCGGTGGTGAACATCAACAGCACGTTCATTATCCGGCGTCGGTTCGGGTCGGTGCGCGATCACTTCTTCCGTCAGTTTTTTGACGTGCCGGACGTCGAACGGAACGTGAAACGGACGTCGCTGGGCAGCGGGTTGATCGTTCATGGTGACGGTTACATCGTGACCAACGCGCACGTGGTGGAAGGGGCGGTGGAGATTCAGGTGAACCTGGCGGATGGTACGGAGTTGGCGGCGACAGTGCTGGCTTCGGACGTTGAGCACGACCTGGCGATCATCAAGGTGGATCTGCCGGCGGACGTGACGCTGCGGGCGGCAGTGTTGGGGGTGTCGACGGATTTGATGGTGGGCGAGCCGGTGATCGCGATCGGCAACCCGTTGGGTTACTCGCACACCGTGACGACGGGGATCGTCAGCGCGGTGGATCGAGAGCTGGAATTGTCGAAGCAACTGAGCATGACGGGTTTGATTCAGACGGACACGCCGATCAATCCGGGGAATTCGGGGGGCCCGCTGCTGAATGCGTATGGGCAGGTAATCGGGATCAACACGGCGATTCGCAGCGACGCGCAGAATATTGGGTTCGCGATCGGGGTGAACGCATTGAGGGAGCTGATACCGGAGTTGTTGAGTCCGCTGGTGATTCGTCGCGCGGACGTGGGGGGGCGGGTTACGGAGACGACTCGGATCGATGGGCCGGCGGGGGTGTCTTCCTCGCTACGGTGGCAAGACAAGGCGGAGGGATCGGAGCCGGTGGCGTTGACAGCGGTGAACGGCGTGCCGGTGGGGAATATTGTCGAGGCGTACGTGGAATTGCTGCGGTTTGGGCCGGGCGATGAGATGACGTTGAGCGCGAACGGCGCGGATCGAGTGGTCGCGGTGCGGGCGGCGCCGCCGAGCGACGGTCAACGGTTGGCGCGGACGATGCTGGGGGCGCAAGTGCGAGAGGTGGATGCAGACGATCGTCGTCGATTGCGGGTGACGCGACTGGAGGGGGTGATGATTGACGCGCTGGAGTCGGGGGGGCCGGCGCATCGCGGGGGGCTGGAGAGTGACGACATCATCTATCAGATCGGGCGGTATCGGATTCGGAATGTGGATGATCTGGCCACGGTGCTGGAGCACGTTCGCGGGGGCGCGGTGGGTGACGTGGCGGTGTTACGACAGACGGGTCGAGGCTGGGTGCGGGGCGCGGCGCGGATCTCGTTTCGCGATCAGGAGCATGAGGCGCTTTGACGTGGCGGAGTGGGGCGGGGCGGGGTCAGGACTTGATTGATTCGGGGGCGGGGATGGGGGCCGGCTCGACGGCGGGGGCGCGGGGCGCGGGTCTGCGCCAGATGCCGGAAAGGCTGGAGAGTCCGACGTACCAGTAACCGGCGGCGAAGAGGATCAGGAAGGGGACGGAGACGACGGAGCGATTCTCGTGGGCGGTGGTGACGGCGAGGGCGATGCAGATCACAAGATAGACACCCATGAAGATCTCGAGCAGGGGCATGGTGAACTTCATGGGGGGCAGGACGCTGCGCCGGCCTCGACGCCAGGATCGGTCGGCGTCGGTGGCGTTGAACTTTGGGGTGCGGACGAAGGGGGAATCGTGGCCGATGAGACCTTCGATCGCGGCGCGGGCGTTGTTGAGGCTGATGCCGATGCCGATGCTCATGAGGACGGGGATCTGGAGGATGGCGGCGGCGGTGCTGCGTTTGCGCTCGCGCTGTGAGACGGTGTAGAAGGTGCCGGCGGAAGCGCAGGCGAGGGTGAACAGGGAGACGCCGAAGAGGACGCCGGCCATGGATCCGCGCTCGACGACGGTCATGTTGATGAAGAAGGCGGGGAAGAACAGGAGGGTCATCAAGACGACGTAGAGGTAGACCATGGGGCTGGTGAGGTGGAAGAAGGCTTCGATCTTGACGCGGCGGGGCGCGTCGGACGTGAGGATGGGCCAGAGGAGTTTTCGGGCGGACTGGACGGTGCCTTTGGTCCAGCGGTGCTGCTGGGTTTTGAAGCTGTTGATTTCGGGGGGCAGCTCGGCGGGGCATCGGGTGCGCTGCAGGAAGATGAACTTCCAGCCGGCGAGTTGGGCGCGGTAGCTGAGGTCCATGTCTTCGGTGAGGGTGTCATGCTGCCAACCGCCGGCGGCTTCGATGGCCTGTTTTCTCCAGACGCCGGCGGTGCCGTTGAAGTTCATCCACCGGCCGGAGCGATTGCGGGCGGTCTGTTCGATGACGAAGTGGCCGTCGAGGAAGATCGCCTGGGCGCGGGTGAGCATGGAAGTACAGCGGTTGAGGTGATCCCAGCAGACCTGGACCATGCCGATGACGGGGTCGGCGAAGTGGTGGACGGTGCGTTTGAGGATGCTGGGTCGGGGGACGAAGTCGGCGTCGAATATGGCGATGAGGTCGCCCTTGGCGACTTTGAGTCCGGCGTCGAGGGCACCGGCCTTGAAGCCGACGCGGTCGATGCGATGGATGTAACTGACATCGTGCCCGCGGTCGCGCATGCGGCGGGCGCACTGCCGGGCGATGTGGGCGCTTTGGTCGGTGGAATCGTCGAGGACCTGGATTTCGAGCTTATCGGGGGGGTAGTCGATGTTGCAGGCGGCCTCGATGATGCGCTCAGCGACGAGATCCTCGTTGTACATCGGGAGTTGGACGGTGACGACGGGGAGATCGGCGAGGCGTCGGCGTGCGCGGGGGAAGCGTCCGCGTGTGCGGTAGTAGAGCCAGACGAGCCAGTAGCGGTGGAGGCCGTAGATGCAGACGAGCAGGAGGATAAGCAGGTAGGCGGAGGTGAGGGGCCAGCGGAGGGCGGGCGCCCAGGCTGCGACCAACTCGGCGACGGAAGATTCTGCGAGGGCTTGGATCAAGCTGGTCACAATCGGTCCTTGGCCGGTTCCTTGACAGGGCTGTGCCAGGCGGCGCCGCCCTGATTCGACACCATCTTTCGAACGGTGGAACGCGGGGAAAATGACGGTCCGCGATCCGGTGATCCAAGAGCAGTGCCCGGAATGGCTTGTACGCTTCGGTTCCTGGGACGATACTTAGCGTAAATGGTCGCGTATCTTCGGCCAAGGAGTGCGGATTTGCAACAGACGGGTGTGATTACGATCGACGGCCCGGCGGGGGCGGGCAAGACGTCAACGGCCCGGGCGCTGGCGGACCGGCTGGGCGTGGCGTTCCTGGACACGGGCGCGATGTATCGCGGGCTGGCGGTGGCGGTGTTGGATCGCGGGATCGATCCCGATGACGCGGCGGCGGTGTCGGCGGTGGCGAGCGAGGTCCAACTGGATTTTGACTGGTCGGCGCAGCCTCCGACGCTGCTGTTGGACGGGAAGCCGATGGGGGGTCGGCTGCGTGATCCGGACGTGACGCGGGCGTCGAGTCAGGTGGCGGTGGACGGGCGGGTGCGCCAGCATCTGGTGCGCGCGCAACAGCGGATGGGGCGGGAGCGTCCGGGTCTGGTGACGGAGGGTCGGGATCAGGGGTCGGTGGTGTTCCCGGATGCGACGGTGAAATTCTATTTGGATGCGACGCCGGAGATTCGCGCGGATCGGCGGATCCAGCAGTGGCTGGGTGAGGGTCGGTCGGTGGATGAATCGAAGGTGCTGGGAGAGATTCGTCAGCGGGATCATCGGGATTCGACGCGTGCGGATGGGCCACTGACGTGTGCGGGGGACGCGGTGCGGATCGATACGTCGGGCGTGCCGATCGATCAGGTGATCGAGACGATGCACGATCACGTGATGCGGGCACTGTCGGGGGTGGGCGATGGTTGTGAATCGGAGCAGCGGTGATGGGCGCGTGGGCCGCGGTACGGCGGCGGAATCCGGGCCACTCGATGTGGCGGATCTTGTTGTGGAGTGTGATCCGGGCGACGTTGTGGGTCGTCCAGTTGACGGTGTGGCAACATCGCTGGTGGGGATCGCATCGCGTGCCGGCGCGTGGGCCGGTGGTGCTGGTGAGCAATCATCAGTCTTATCTGGACTTGTCGATCATTGCGATGGGTTTGCCGGATCGGCATTTTCATCCGATGGCGGAGGCCTATCTGTTTGAGAACCGATGGTTCGCGTGGCTGATTCGCTCGTTGAATGCGTTTCGGGTGGAGCAAGGCAAGGGGGACATCGCGGCGATCCGGACGGCGATTGCGCGATTGAATGAGGGGCACGTGCTGACGGTTTTTGCTGAGGGGCGGCGGACGTCGGACGGGGCGGTGGATGTGTTTCATCCGGGGATCATGACGGTGGTTAAGCGGGCGCGGCCGACGGTGGTGCCGGTGGCGATCGAGGGTGCGTTCGATGTTTGGCCGCGCAGTCGGAAGCTGCCGCGGCTACAGGGGACGACGGCGCTGAAGTTTGGTAAGGCGATCGATCCGGAGACGTTGCTGGCGATGGAGCCGAAGGCGGCGATGGGGCTGTTGCGTGATCGGGTGGATGCGATGCGGCTGGAGTTGCGGGCGGACATGCGTCGGCGGATGGGGGGCCGGTTCCCGCCGCCGGGGGTGGGTGACGGGTGAGTGGGGCGGTTGGCCGTGGCGTGCGGGGCAATCTACACTGGCTGGTCTTGAGTTGAACGAGGGTATTGAAAATGGCGGAAGCACCGAAGTATCTGGATGTGCGGGCGGGGTTCTGGCGGGAGGTCTGGGAGGCGTCGGCGGATTATGCGACGTATCTGGACGACTCCGAGGCGGACCACGCGGACAAGTGGCGGGACATGGCGACGCACATCGTGCCGCTGTCGCCGGACCAGTCGGCCCGGCTGAAAGGGATGAACCGGACGGTGCATGTGCTGGTGTACACGGGGGTGTGGTGCGGGGACTGCGTGCGTCAGGGGCCGATGTTGCAGCAGTTGGTGGAGGCATGTGATCCGGGCGTGACGCTACGGTTGCACGACCGAGATATGAATGCGTCGTTGACGGATGAATTGCGGGTGCTGGGGGCGATGCGGGTGCCGATCGTGGTGTTTTTGACTGAGGACTTTTTTGAGATCGGCCGGTTCGGTGATCGGATGCTGACGATCTACAGGGCGAAGGCGACGCGTGAATTGGGCGCGGCGTGCTCGACGGGATTGATCGCGCCGCCGGCGGATGAATTGGCGGCGGAACGTGACGAATGGTTGGACATCTTTGAACGGATGTTGCTGATGGCACGGCTGTCGCCGCCGCTGCGCCAGCGTTATGGGGATTAATCGAAAACGATCTGAAACGTCAGACGAATCATGGGAGTGACCAGCGTTGGCTACCAAAGTTGAAGTGCGGATGTCGGGTGCGGATCGGTCGCTGATGTTTGACGGGGGCGATGCGGCGGCTTTCGGGGCTGAGGCGATGGCGCGGGCGCGGAAGGCGGCGAAGCATTTGGCGCCGGTGCCGCTCGGGTTGGAGCCGAGCTTTGGATACGGCGATCGGATTGGGTTGGCAACGCCGGGCCACGTGGCGGCGACGCATAGCGCGGGGGGCGGGATCTTGCCGATCTTCGCGCAGCAGTCGATTCGGGAGATGACGCGCACGGGCCGCTCGGCGCAGGGGGTGATGGATGATGCATTGTTTGGCGTGTTGCTGGCCGGATACAGCGGGAAGCATGGTGCGGATGCGGATCATCTGAAGACGCCGGCGGACGTGGAGGTAACGGCGGCGGCGGGGTATGTGTTTTTTACGATCGATCCGTCGGACTACGTGGATGGCGAAGCGGACGACTATCCGACGGAGGAGTTGCTGGCGCGGTTTGCGCGGATCGCGGGTTCGATCGGGTGGGTGGAGGCATATCAGGGCAAGAGCGTGACGCTGTCGACGGGGGCGGTGATTGAGTTCACGGAGGAGGCGTGCTGCCGGGCGGCGGTGAAGTACGGTCGGGCGATCGAGCACACGATTGAGATCGCCAGGCACATCGAGAAGACGGCGAAGGGGCTGAAGCAGAAATTCGAGATCGAGCTGAGCGTGGACGAGACGCCTCAGCCGACGACGTTGGCTGAGCATTACATCATCGCGGATCAGGTGCAGTCGGGGGGGCTGAAGCATCTGGTGTCGTTGGCGCCGCGGTTTATCGGTGACCTGGAGAAGGGGGTCGACTACAAGGGGGACGTGGCGGCGCTGGAGGTGACGTTGAAGGATCACGCGGCGATTGCCGAGAAGCTTGGGCCATACAAGTTGTCGCTCCATTCGGGGTCGGACAAGTTGTCAATGTACACGCCGTTTGCGCGGGCGACCGGGGGAAGGTTTCACGTGAAGACGGCGGGGACGAGTTATCTGGAGGCACTGCGCGTGGTGTTGCGGCACGATGAGGCGTTGTTTAGGCGGATCGTGGACTTCGGGCGTGAGCGATACGACGTGGACAAGGCGACGTATCACGTGGCGGCGACGTTGGACAGCGCCCCGCCGCAGGATGAGGTGTCGGATACCAAGGAGCTGGAGCGGCTGTATCTGGAGTGCTGGGAAGACGTGCCGGCGGGTAAGGGGTTCACGGCGCTGGGTCGTCAGATTCTGCACTGCACGTTCGGATCGGTGCTGACGGATGCGGAGCTGGGGCGCGCGGTGCGGGCGATGCTGGAGGCGTATCCGGAGACGTACGCGGCGGTGTTGGAGGAGCATTTCGTGCGGCATCTGGATTCGTTGCGTGCGGGGATGTAGGGGTGTGTGACAGCGAGGGGGAGCGGCACGGGTGGAGGTCAACCCACAATCGTGTCGGCGCCTGCTGGTCGGTGGCGCACACCGGATTCCACCAGCCAGAGCATTTTGCGGATGTCAGATGCAAGTAGGGACCGCGCCCGTGACGGCCTGCCGAGGAGCCGAACCCTGAAACGGCGTCCGTCCTCCGTCACCGCAAGTGCGCGATCGGGTGGGCAACACCGCGTGGCGAATCCTCATCAGACGTTTGGCGCGTCGCACAAGAGACAGACCTTGATCGCTTCTTTGCTGAGCAGCAGCGATACCGCCTGATCGTACTGCCGCAGCGGCACGCAGTGCGTGCAGAGCGATTGGAGGTCAAGGGAGTTTTCGCGCACGAGGCCGTGGGCGAACCTGGCGCCCGCAAGGTGGTGGCCGGGATAGCCCCAGAGGCGAAGCGCCGGCGCGACGCCGTGACGGGGTTTGAATGCGTAATCCTCGCGCTGGACACCGAAGATGGCGACGACGTCATTGGTGTGATCGCTGAGGAAGGCGATCACCTTGGCCGAGCCGACGCAGTCGATGGAGACGTCCATCGCGTCCGGCTTGCCGCGGTTCATGTTGGCGTTGGCCGCAGAGGGGTCCATGGGCTCGGCCCAGCCGTGTCCGGCGGCGAATTCGCGTCGGCGGTCGTCGGGGTCAAAGCCGATCACTTCCTGCACGCCCATCGCGCCGGCCATTTGGCAGGCGATCAGGCCGCCGGGACCGAGACCGCTGATGCCGATGCGCCTGCACGGCAGGAAACCATGGTCACGCAGGTCGAGCATGGTCGTGGCGACGCACATGGCCAATTCGAGGGGGGCCCATGCCGCAGCCGGATCACCCTCGGGAATGGGCAGCAGGCGGTCGACGTCGTGGAGGACGTGCGTGCCGTAGGTGCCGTGGCGGTCCATCGGCAGCGCTCGCCACGCCGCGACGCGCTGCTCGACCTTGAGCGAAGTGACGCCCGGTCCAACCTGCGCCACCCGTCCGACGGTCTCGTGTCCGGGGGCGCCGGGCGTGAAGGGGTAGGTCAGTTCCATGCCGGGAAACATCGGCTCGCCGCGCCACAGATGCATGTCCCACTGCGGGCATGTGGTGACCGCTTCGACTTCCAGGGCCACCTGTCCGGGACCGGGCGTGTCGATGGGGAACTCGGCCATGGCGAACTTGCCGACGTCCATCAGTTGCATCATTTTCTTGGCCATTGCAGCAGCACTCCCAAGGCGTTGTCTTCGCGATTGGCCAGCATGCGATAGGCCGTGGCGGCATCGGAGACCGGCAGGCGATGGGTGATCAGCGACGCGGCGTCGAGCTTGCCCTGCGCGATCAGGTCAATCGTCTGTTGGAGGCGATGCCGGCTCCAACCAGCGGGCGTGTGAACGGAGAGTTCCTTCCGGCGGATGAACGGGATGTGGATCGCGTCGTCGAGGCCGTAGAACCCCGTGCAGACCAGGTGGCCGTCGCGCTGCATGCGCTCCGTGAGCATCTCAAAGACGCGCAGCGAGCCGATGGTCTCGACGAGCAGGGCGATGGGTTCGGTGAGGAGGTCCACCAGGGCTTCGAGCGGCTGGTCGCGGGTGTGCATGATCGTGCGATCTCCCGGCCTCTGCCTGAAGCGTGCGAGGCGATCCTCATGCCGTCCGACGAGCCACACGCGCGCGCCGCGGAGTTGCAGCGTCTGGGCCGTCCACAGACCGACCAAACCGTCGCCGAGCACGACCGCCAGTTCGCCCTGCTTGATGACGCCTCGGCTCCCGGCGTTGTACCCGACCTGTGTCAGGACAGCGCCGCTGAAGGGCTCGGGATCGACGCCTTGAGGCAGAGCGAAGATCTGCTCCGGCGGACAGACTGATCGCGCCAACTGTCCGCCCCATTCGTCGAACAGGCCCTGCACCCGGCCGACCGTCGTGAAAGCCGTCTGGCCGACGGCAAAGCCGCGGGCGTGCTCGCCGACGGAAACGACGCGGCCGATCTTCTGATACCCCGCGACGCGCGGGAAACTATAAGGTGTGTCGGGGCGGGCGGCGGTGTCGCCGTGGACGCGGTCGCCGCGCAGCATAGAAAGCTCCGTTCCCGGACTGATCCAGGAAGTGATCGTGTCGAGCACGACATCGTCCGGACCGGGATCGGGGATGTCGATTTCGCGCACGGCGACTTGATTGGGTGCTTCGAAGACGACGGCGGCGGATTTCATATTAGGGGGGCCATTGTCAGGAGGACGCCGAGGAGCGGCAATCTGGACGCCACATCGCCGGCGACAAACCGCGGCGTCATGCACCAAATGACAAGCCAAGTGCCAAGCGAAACGAGTCCTGGCGCTTCTGGTATCTGACATTTCTCATTTGAATTCATCCCGGCTACGCCGGCGGGCTTGTCTTGCCCCAGTGTAACGCTCCCCCATGAGATTCCAAGGCCTTCGGGCACGGCAATGCGCCAAGAGGGGGCCGGTCGGAAGCGCGTCGGCCGACTGATTTGCCCGGCAAGGCGTCCCTGGCTGCTTCACCGGTTGGGTTCGATCCTTATCCGTGAGATGTGATAGAGAAGCCGCGGTAGTCCACCGGGCAAACGCAGCGGGCATCGCTACGAAAGTCAATACCATCTGCGAAATCCGGGTCAATACAGCATGTGATCGCGATAGACGGAGATCGCGAATTGGAAATCGTCGAGGCGCACATTGGTTGACAGCGAGTGGTCGGAGGCGAAGACGAATCTGGCGCCTCGGTCTTTCATGCCATCGACGAGTTTGATGACCTCGGTCTGGATGAGATTGCGATCGCGTGATTCGAGGATGCGGGCGTCGAGGCCGCCGATCAGGGCGAGTCGATCGCCCACCTTGTCGGCGATGCGGAGGGGATCGTTGCCGGCTTTGACTTCCATGGGGTTCAGGCCGTCGAATCCCGCTTCGATGGCCATGTCGATGATGGGCTCGGTGAAGCCGCAGGAATGCAGGACGACGGGCAGATCGTAGCGGTGGAAAAAATCGCACATCTCGGTGAAGTAGGGGAAGATCAGTTCGGCGTAGGTATCGGGCGAGCAGAAGAGGCTGTTCTTGTAGCCCAGGTCTTCATAGATCCAGACGCCGTCGGGTATGCCGGCCTGCTCGAGCAGGATGGTGTAGCAGGCTTTGTAGAGGTCGGTGTAGGTGCGGCAGTAGTCATGAATCCAGTCGGGGTCGAGGAGCATGCTTTCGTAGAGGCAGACGTCGCCGAGGCTGCGGCGCATGCCTTCCCAGATGAACATGTGTCCGAAGTGTGCCCAGCGGTTTTGTTGGCGCTGGGTCTGGAGGTTTTTGCGCGTGTCCCCGATCGCCTCGGCGGTGACGCGCTGGGGTGCGGAACCGACGACGTGAGGCTTGTATTCGTTTTCCCATATTTCACGACTGGTCATGTGGAAATCGATGTGTTCGGGGGTGCCTGCTTTTTCCTTCCAATATTTCAGCGCGGCGCCGCTGCCGTTGCGGGTGATTCGCCAGTCGCTGGATTCTTCGATGACCTGGTTGGCGTTGAGTTTGGCATCCCATGGGAACCAGCAGCCGGAGTCAACCATGTCAAAGCCGAAGTGGTCGACGGGGGCGACAGGCTGGCCGGCATCGTCGGTCGGATATCCCTGGTCGACCCATGCGGCCAGGGTCTGCAGCCAGGGGGAATCGGTGAAGCCGACTCGCTCGGCCGGTTTGCCGCGCATGAGATTGTCGATGACCTGGCGTGATGTCTGCATGGCGTGATCTCCCATCGGCGCGTTCGGGTTGATCCGGGTCGGTGGGCGCAGGCGCGTCGTCCGCAGGTACAGGGCGCCTGGTATGGTCGCATGGACATCTGCAGGCCGCAACCGGCGGGCGTCCCTTCGGCGGTGTGCGTGCTACAATAGACGGCTATGGAAATCCGCAACTTCTGTATCGTTGCTCACATCGATCACGGCAAGAGCACGCTTGCGGATCGGATGTTGCAGTGCGCCGGGGCGGTGACGGACCGTGAGTCGCGGGAACAGTTGCTGGATGACATGGATCTGGAGCGAGAACGGGGGATCACGATCAAGGCGTCGGCGGTGACGGTGGTGCATGAGCACGCGGGTCGGCCGCACATGCTGAATTTCATTGATACGCCGGGTCACGTGGATTTTCATTATGAGGTGAGCCGGGCGCTGAAGGCGTGCGAGGGGGCGGTGCTGGTGGTGGACGCGGCGCAGGGGATTGAAGCTCAGACGGTGGCGAACGCGTATCTGGCGATCGAGCATGATCTTGAGATTATTCCGGTGCTGAACAAGATCGATCTGCCGGGGGCGCGTCCGGACGAAGTGGCGATGGAGATCGAGACGGCGTTTGGGTTTGCCGCGGAACAGTGTATTGGGTGTTCGGCGAAGACGGGGGCGGGGGTGACAGAGCTGATGGGGACGATCTGTGAGGCGCTGCCTGGGCCGAAGGGCGGGGTGGATGAGCCGACGCAGGCATTGATTTTTGACAGCGTGTATGACGATTACCGGGGCGTGGTGTTTTACGTGCGGGTGATCAACGGGAAGCTGGCGCAGGGCGACCGGGTGCGCATGATGGGCACGGGGCGGGGTTATCAGATCACGGCGATGGGTCGGTACACGCCGAAGGAAACGGCGGTGAAATCGCTGTCGGCGGGTGAAGTGGGTTTTGTGGTGGCGTCGATCAAATCGCTGGATGAGGTGCACATCGGTGATACGGTGACGCTGGAAGCGGCGCCGGCGGCGACGGCGCTGCCGGGATATCGCGAGCCGCAGCAGGTGGTGTTCTGCGATTTTTATCCGACGGGCGACACACATTACGAAGATCTGCGCAAGGCGATCACTCGGTTGCACCTGAATGATGCGAGCTTCACGTATCAGCCGGAGGCGAACGATGCGTTGGGGTTTGGGTTCCGGTGTGGTTTTTTGGGGTTGCTGCACATGGACATCGTGCAGGAGCGACTGGAGCGCGAGGGTGACGTGGAGCTGGTGCAGACGGCTCCGACGGTGACGTATCAGGTTCAGACGACGGATGGGGGGGTGACGGAGATTCACAATCCGGCGGAGCTGCCCGATCCGAGCGTGATTGATGAGATGCGTGAGCCGTGGGTGCGGCTGGAGATCATCACGCCGAACGATTCGATCGGCGATCTGATGAAGCTGTGTGAATCGCGGCGGGGTCAGTACACGAAGCAGCAGTTCATCTCGCAGACGCGGCAGATATTGGAGTATGAACTGCCGCTGAGCGAGATCATTTTCGACTTTTACGACAAGCTCAAGAGCCTCACGCGCGGTTACGGCACGATGGACTATGAGTTGATCGGGTATCGGCCGGACAATCTGGTGAAGGTGACGGTGATGGTGAACGGTGAGCCGCTGGATGCGTTGAGCATCATCTGCCATCGGGACACGTCGGAGCCACGGGGTCGGGCGCTACTGAAGCGGCTGAAGAAGCAGATCGAACGGCACAGCTTTGAGATCCCGCTGCAGGCGTTGATCGGGGGCAAGATCATCGCGCGTGAATCGATCAGCGGGGTGCGCAAGAACGTGACGGCCAAGTGCTATGGCGGGGACGTGACGCGGAAGCGGAAGCTGCTGGAGAAACAGAAGGCGGGCAAGAAGCGGATGAAGCGGGTGGGGTCGGTCGACATTCCGCAGAAGGCGTTTATGTCGGTGTTGGAGATTGGGGAGTAGGGGGGCGGCGACTGCTGCCTTACGGTCGCGGCTCGTCGGGGAACGACGTGGCGATCTGATGTTGATTTAACCGCCCACTTCGACGGCGGCGGCCTGGGATTCTTTGGTGAGTTGGGCGTCGATGGTGCCGACGAGTTGCTCGGTGAAGCGTTTCATGCCGCCCTTGATACCTGATTTCTTGCTGGAGTAGTCGTTGATGAGGATGCTGAAGGCGATGGTGCGCTGTTCGTCGGGCATGATGTATCCGCTGAGGGCGATGACGCGGTTGATGGAGCCGCTCTTGGCGCGGACGTCGGAGACGAGATTGACGGTACTGAATCGCTTGGCAAGGGTGCCGGTTTTTCTGGGCCGGGCGAGGGAATCGATGTAGATTTGCCCGAGTTGCGGGGACTGATGCATGTAGGCGAGGATGCGGACGAGCAGTCGGGCGGAGACGCGGTTTTCGCGGCTGAGGCCTGAGCCGTCGTCGACGATGATGGCGGCGGCGTCGGGTCCGAGCATGTGGCTGAGTGCGAGTCGGATGGCGGCGGTGCCGTTGGACCAACTGCCGGGCTGTCCGGTGGCGTGAAGTCCCATGCGTTTGATGAGGGCTTCGGCGAACATGTTCTGCGAATCGGTGTTGGTGCGATCGAGGATCACGGGCAGCGGGGTGCGGACGGCGGCGATGACGGCGCCGTCGTGGATCGGTTCATCGTCCTTGACGCGGCGGACCCGGTCGACGGTGATGCCAGCGTTTTTGAGATGGTTGGCGAGCAGATTACCGAGGAACACGGGCGGATCGTGGATCGTGACCTCGATGGGTTTGATTCGGCGCAGTTTGACGGGGCCGCGCACGGTGATTTGGTTGGTGCCGATCTTGCGGGAAGCGCCGGGGCCGTCTTTCTTGTTCGTGACGGTGCGGGCGTGATTGGTGATCTGAATGGGGCTGAGCAGGGGGGTGAAGTGGATTTTGGGGGGCTGGCCGACCGTGGTGGGACAGGTGAAAAGCTCGACGCAATTGTCGTTGAAGTTCAGGGCGGCGACCGGGGCGAAAGACCATTTGTGGAGTTGTTCGGCGGGCCAATTGGGGTGGACGAAGGTGCGATCGAAGGCGCGGTCGTCGATGATCAGTTCGGTGACGTGGGTCAATCCTGATTTCTTGATTTGCTGAATCCAGCTTTGGATGAGCTGTTCGTAGTCGAGCTCAAGCTGGGCGAGTATGCGGGGATCGCCGAGAGCGGGATCGCCGTCGCCGCGGAGGATGAGGGTGCTGCCGCGGCGGATCAGTTGGGTTTGGAAATCGAAGTCGGGGCCGAGCGTGAGGAGGGCTGATGCGGTGGTGATCAGTTTCTGGTTGCTGGCGGGGATGAGGGGTTGATCGGCGTGGATTTCGGCGAGCGGGATCTGACGGGTCAGATCGTAGACGGCGACGCTGTATTTCGTGTCGCCAACCTGGATGCTGGTGAGCAACTGCTCGAGGGCGCCCTGGATGTCGGCGGCAGGGGCGTCGGCGGGCGCGAGGATGAGGGCGAGCAGAATCCAGAGCAGGCGGAATGGTCGTGGGCGAAGTCGCTTCGCGGATCGCGGGGCGTGTGTCTCGATGGGGTGGGGCATGGTGGGGGATCGCAGGGGGGGCGGTGTGTCCAGAAGAGTATTATCGGCCCGCATGCTAGCAGGACTTCAGTGAGACGGGGGTGGGGCGGTCGGATCAGCCGGCGGGACGGAGCCGGAGCCGGGGGATGCGACGTGGCCGTGGTATAGTGGACAATCCGGTCCCGTCTTTCGATGTTGTACAGACGGGATGATGATGCGCGACGCCGAGGTACGGCGGACCACGGACGGGAAGTGGACGTTGCGGTGGTGAGTGGTTCTGCGGACGCGCCGACGCCGATGCCGTTGCTCACAGAGACCGATGCGGCGCACCGGTCGCTTCGTCGTATTGACTTGATGGAGCATGCGGGCGAGGGGGTTGAAATCGTGGCGACGACGAACAAGAATCCGATGCGGTTCATGCTGGAGGCGTGGCTGGTCGTCGAGACGCCGGTGGTAGCGGCGGTGAATCTGCCGCCGCGCTTTTGGCATGGCTATCGGCGGCGAACAGTGCGGTTGCTGGAGTATGGGCTGAGCATGATGCCGAGGCATCACTGATGTTTTCGATGCGGCGTGATGAGGCGGTCACCGCGTGCGGATTGGGTTCAGCGTTTGAAGGTGTCGGATTCTCCCTGGAGTGGCACACGCATGCACAAATGCGATCGGATTGCGGGCACGGTTTACCGGATGGATGGGATTCTCGGTGACTATCTCGTGAACGTCTCGGAACAGTGGTTGAAGACGGCGCCGCGGGCGAATCCCGCGATGCTGGAGATGTTTCGTGATCGCGATCGTCGGCCGCTGCGTGACATGGTGATGTGGGCCGGGGAGTACGTGGGCAAATACCTGACCGGCGCGGTGCAGGTGCTGCGGCTGACCGGCGATCCGGGTCTGAAGCAGGTGATCGCGGAAGTGATCGGGGAGTTGGTTTCGTTGCAGGCGGAGGATGGATATCTGGGTCCGTGGCCGACGGAGTGGGCGCTGATGAATCGTGCGCCGAACTGCATGCGCGGCGCGCCGCTGTGGAATCCTGAAGAGGGCGGGGATACGTGGGACGCCTGGGGGCACTACCACATCACGCTTGCGTTGCTGCTCTGGCATGAGGATACGGGGGACGCGGCGGCATTGGACTGCGCGCGGCGGATGGCGGATCGGCTGTGCGCACAGTATTTGGACGCGAAGTCGCCTCGGCTGGTGGAGACGGGCTGGACGGAGGGGAATCTGGCGCCGGCGCATTCGCTGGCGTTGCTTTACAAGGTGACGGGCGAGGGGCGATACCTGGAGTTGGCTGAGCAGCTCGTCGGCGAGTTTGCCAGCCGCGACGACAGTGGCAAAGCGATCGCGGGGGACTACCTGGAAGGCACGTTGGCGGGGCTGGAGTTTTTCGAGTTGCCCAACACGCGCTGGGAGGGTCTGCACCCGATGATGGCGCTGGCGGAGCTGCATACGATCACGGGGGATGCGAGGTACGGCGACGCGTTCACGCGGTTGTGGTGGAGCATCACCGCGACCGACCGCCACAACAACGGCGGGTTCACCGCGGGGGAAATGGGGATCGGCGATCCGTATGACCCGGGCGTGATCGAGACGTGTTGCACGATCGCGTGGATTGCGTTGGGCGTGGAGATGCTACGGCTGACCGGGGATGCTCGCGTGGCGGACGAGCTGGAATTCAGCACGCTGAACGCGGTGGTCGGCTTGCATTCGGTGAGCGGACGATGGGTCACGTACAACACGCCCGACGATGGCAAGCGCGTTTCCGCGGGGATGACGCTCAGTTGGCAGGGGCGCGAGGGGACGCCCGACCTGAACTGTTGCGCGGTGAACGGCGCGCGGGGGCTGGGTATGGTGTCGGATTGGGCGTTGATGAAAGACGATGAAGGGCTTGTGTTGAACTGGTACGGGCCGTCGGAAATGACGGCGGCGCTGAACGACAGGGCGGACGTGACGCTTTGCCAGACGACTGAATACCCGCGTGACGGGCGGGTTCGCCTGAGCGTTGTGCCGTCGGAGCCGGCGGCGTTCTGCCTGAAGCTGCGGATTCCGCGCTGGGCGACGCAGACGTCGGTTTCGGTCAACGGTAAGCCGGTCGGTGATGTTTCAGCCAGCAGTTACCTGGCCATTGATCGCACATGGAAAAGCGGCGACACGGTCGAGATCGATTTTGATCTGGCGGTTCATTTCTGGAGCGGTCACAACGCGCGGGCGGGGCAGACGTCTATCTATCGAGGGCCGATCCTCCTGACATATGACCGGCGACACAACGACATGGCGCCGGAGGATGTGCCGGCGCTGGATGCGCGGGAGCTTGAGTTCAAACCGGTGACATGGCCGCATTGGCTGCCGCCGTCGGTGTTGTTTGAGTGTTCCTCGGTGGATGGGCGCCGCGTGCGTCTGTGTGATTTCAGTAGCGCGGGGGAGGGGGGAACGCCTTACCGATCGTGGCTGGACGTTGCGCATGTCGATGAGGCGCGGCCGCAGTTCTTTGCCCCGCCGGGGCCGAACCGCATGCGTGCGGAGATCGGGCGGCAGGCCCTGGTGTATCAGTCGTACCGGGAAACGGGGGATGCCAACAGAAGGCGGCCGTTGTTGATTCAATTGTGCAAGCGATGGTCGACGTTCGCCAAGAGCTGTGCCGACGCCCGGATTCTGATCGAAGCGGACCCCGACACGTCTGATGCGCGGTCGTTGGCGGCCGTGCTGGCGCGGATAGCCAAGGGATCGGATCTCTTGGACGACGGTGTGCTCGATCGTGTGCAGCGGGAACTGGCGGAATTGGACACTGTGTCCGCGTGCACGCTGACCGATTGGTGCGTGAGTGATTTGCGACCGGCGGTCGCGGACATCCGTGACGCGGAGCTGCCGAGCGAAGCAGACATCGCACAGCCGATCAGGCCACACGGCGGGACGGTCCGGGCGGGCGTGGACAGTGTGCATCAGGGCCTGCCGGGCACGGTGTATATTCGGGTCACGGCGAAGATGCCTCGGACGGAGCGGGCTCGGCTGATGTACGGCGCGGATGGGCCGGTGAAGGTGTGGGTCAATGGGCAGGAGGTGGACTGCCGGCCGGATGGTCTGCATGAGGCGAACCCGGAGGAATACCGCATGCTTGTGGACTGGCGCGAGGGGGACAACACAATCGTGTTCGCGGTTGACACGATAGACGGGAAGACGAAGACCGGCGTACACGTGAGCATGCCCGGCGCGTAAGTTGGCAAGCGGCGCGGTCGACGCATTACGCACGAAAGAGCGAGGGCGATGCGCTGATGCCCGCGGCGTCTATCGATCAACCGATGACGCGTTCGACGGCGGCGACGATGTCGCTGACGCCGGGGACGACGGCGGCTTCGAGCGGGGGGCTGAAGGGAATCGGGGCGCTTGCGGCGCCGACGCGGGCGACGGGGGCGACCAATTCCTTGAACAATGCTTCGGTGATTTGGGATGCGATTTCCGCGCCGAGGCCACCGAATCGCCACGCTTCGTGGACGACGACAGCGAGTCTGGTTTGCGCAACGGTTTCGAGGACGGTGGTCATGTCGAGCGGAACGAGGGAACGCAGGTCGATCACGCCGGCGTCAATGCCCTTGGCTTCGAGTTGTGCGCACGCTTCGAGGGCGCGCAGGGCTGGGATGGAGTAAGTGATGATTGTCACGTCACGGCCGGGACGGGCGATCGTGGCGCTGCCCAGGGGCACGTTGTAGTCGTCCTCGGGCACGGGGGCGCGCTTGGCGGTCATCTGCTTGTTTTCGAGGTAGACGACGGGGTCGTCGTCGGCGATAGCGCTGCGGAGCAGTCCCTTGGCGTCGGCGGCGTTGGACGGGGCGACGACCTTCAATCCGGGCATGTGGGCGAACCGTACCTCGAGGCTGGACGAGTGATGGGACGCGGAGCAGCGCATCGTGCCGTCGGACGCCCGGAGCACGATGGGCACGGATGTCTGCCCGCCGAACATGTAACGAAACTTGGCGACCTGGTTGACGATTTCGTCCATGGCGCCGAATGTGAACTCGACGAAGCTCATGGAAGCGACGGGTCGGAGTCCGGTGACCGCGGCGCCGAGCGACACGGACATGATGGCGGCTTCGGAGATGGGCATGTCGATGACGCGCTTGGGGCCGAACTCTTCGAGGAGGCCGCGGAACTGGCCGAAGTTGCCGCCCCAACTGATGTCCTCGCCGAGCACGATGATGCGCTCGTCTTGGCGCATGGCGAAGCGTGTGGCGTCGACGGTGGCTTGTCCGAAGCTCATGCGTTTGGTGCTCATCGATCGGCGGCCTCCGTGAAGACCCAATCCAGGGCGGTGTCCGCCTGCGGGAATGGGCTGTCCTGGGCGAACTGCTCGGCGTCGGCGACGGCTTGGCGTGTCGCGGCCCAGATGGTCGTGGCCTCGTCGGCACTGAGGATGCGGGCATCATTGAGCGCCTGTTCCCACCTTGGGATCGGATCGAGGGCACGCCGCTTTTCGACTTCCTGCTTGTCTCTGTAGACCTCGGCGTCGCCGACGTAGTGGCCGCCGAATCGATAGGTGAGGAGGTTCAGCAGCGTGGGGCCCCGGCCGGCGCGGGCGCGGTTGAGCGCCTCATGGGCGGCACGGTAGACCTCACCGGCGTGGTTTCCGTCGGCGGTGACACCAGGGATGTTGTAGGACGCGGCGCGCACGGCGAGGTCGTTGACGGCGGTGGTCCTACCGCCGGCGGTAAACTGGGCATACTGATTGTTTTCACAGATGAACACGGCGGGCAGATCATGCACGGCGGCGAAGTTGAGCGCTTCGTGGAACGTTCCCTTGTTGATGGCGCCGTCTCCGAAGAAACAGACGGAGACCTGATTGGTGCCGCGGTACTTCGCCGAGAGGGCCGCACCGGCAGCGATGCCGAACCCGCCGCCGACGATTCCGTTGGCGCCGAGCATTCCGAGCGAGAAGTCGGCGACGTGCATGGAGCCGCCGCGGCCGCGGCAAGCGCCGGTGACATTGCCGAACAATTCGGCCATGATCTGATTAAGGTGGATGCCTTTGGCGATGGCGTGGCCGTGTCCGCGGTGCGTTGAGGTGATGTAGTCCGAATCATCGAGGAGCGAGCACACGCCGGCGGCGATGGCTTCTTGACCGATGTACGTGTGGACGAATCCCTGCAGCTTGCCTTGCAAGAACAGCTCGGAGACGTACTCTTCGAACGCGCGAATGCGGACCATGCGGCGGTGGATCGCGAGGGCCACTTCGTTGGGGATGCCGTCCAGTGTTGTCGCCATCAACGTCTCCTCACTGCGCCACGTATCCGCCGTCGACTGTTAAGACATGTCCGGTCACCATCGCCGCGGCGTCGGACGCGAGGAAGAGCGTCGGCCCGACGACATCGTCCGGCGCTGCGAGCCTGTCCATCGGCGTGCGTGACAGGAAGAAATCCTTGAGTTCGGGCTCCTTTTGCCGGAGCCGCTTGACAAGTTCGGTGCCGATATGACCGGGGGCGATCGCGTTCACGCGTATGCCATGCGGCGCCCAGTCGACGGCCAAGGCTCGTGTCAACTGGGCGACGGCGCCTTTCGTCGCGGAATAACCGGCGCTACCGGGGATGGCGACGAGGCTTCCGATCGAAGCGACGTTGACGATCGCGCCAGAGCGTTGCTCGATCATGCGGGTTCCGGCGGCGCGGCACATGTTGTAGGTGCCGGTGACATTCACGGCGAACAGATCATCCCAGAACTCGGGGGGGATATCGGTTGCGGGATAGCGCCCGCCGATACCGGCGCTGTTGACGAGGATGTCGATGGCGCCGGTGATGTTCGATGCATCGGCGATCAGCGTGGCTACCGCATCACGGTCTCGCACATCGGTGTGGGCCGCGATCGCGCGTTCTGGGCCAATCTGGTCGGCGACGGCGTCACTGCCCACACGGTTGATGTCGGCACAAACGACATGGCATCCGGCGTCGGCCAGACCGATTGCGATCGCGCGGCCGAGCCCGCTGGCGGCACCGGTGACAATCGCGACACGACCGTCGATCGAGAATACCTCGGGCGACGGCATGGTCAGTCCTCGGTGATGTGGCCGAGCACGGCGCCAACAGCGTGCTCATCGTCGCCGGCCTGGATGTTAATTTCGAGTTGGCCCGATGCGGGAGATTCGGTTTCGGTCTCGGCCTTTTCGGTTTCGATGCTGACTACGGGATCGCCGGCGCGGGCAGGTGCTAGTGGTGGAGCATGGTTGTCAGGCCGCCGTCGATGAGGATGTTGGCGCCGTTGATGAACCCGCCAAGATCGGTGCAGACGAACGCGATGAAGTTGCCGATGTCTTCGGGGGTGCCGATGCGTCCGGCGGGGTGCATGGCGTTGATGCGGTCTAGGGTGGCCTGGCGGTCTTCCTGTGCGTCGAGCCACGCCTGGGTCATCCCGGCGTAGACGAAGCCTGGACTGACGGCGATGACGCGGATGCC
>NYZD01000050.1 GCA_002685935.1 Planctomycetaceae bacterium
GCGGCAGCGGGCGCGCGGTCGAGGCCCGACTTCGACGCTGGGCCGCCCGCTTCGAATCGGGGGCGCAGCGGGTCACGTCGCTTTCGTGGCATGCGCTACTCAAACCGGGGGTGGCCACCCCGATCGGGTTACAACTTTTCGCCGGCCGGCGGTCACGAAGCCGGCGCACTGTCGATAGGTGATCAGAATGGCCAAAGGGAAATGACCGGAATTAGCGGGAATTAACGGGAATTAACAGGAATTAACGGGAAGCCACTACGTGGGTTAGGGGTGGCCAGATACGCTGCTGCTCACGAGAACCGGACCGATCAAAACGGCCAAAGACCCCTCAGGATTTGGCCACATAGCGCCGCTGACGTGTGATTCTGGACCAAGAACGCAGCCTTGACGCGATTCGGACTGCGCATCGCGCATGCAGAGAGCATCGATTGAACTACAGCCAGTCACTCCCCGAATCCCCATCTGCCGGGTCGTTATCTGGATGATTTTTTTGAGGAGGAGCTTGAAGCGGCTTCGCCTGAAGAATTGATAACGATGTTCTGTTCAGAAGTCTATGTGCCTCTCGGGGTGCAGGAACACGTGGCGCGGTATGGAAATGAGCGCATCGTGCGCGAACTGTACTCCCGAGGGGAGGATGTCGTACCTGTCTTGGAAGCACACCTGGGCGACGGCCGGAGTGTGTATACGGGCGGAAATGGTCACCCGGAGACTGTCGGTACCGCGTGTTCAAGGGTGCTTCGCTGGATCGCTGAGAAGCCGAATTGATGCGCTGCCGGCGGCGATCTAGATTGGAAGGAACACTTCTGGGCGGATAGGGCAGGTGAGGGGTTGTACTCGGAGAGGTGGTCGACGTTGAATGCGGGTGATTCATGTATCGTGAGTGATGGGCGATGGAGGCCAGGGCAATGAATCAGACAATGACGCCGGTCTCGACCCTATGCACACCCCTGACTCCCATTGCCATCACATTAGCTGCGATATGTAGTCCCACTGCCTACGCGGAACTGAACTGGCAGCAACGCAGCATCTCTTTTGACGCTACTGTCCAGGAATCTCAGTTCGTCGCCCGGTTTGCGTTCACCAACGTCGGCGACGATCCCGTCACCATCGAGGAAGTAAACGACTGTTGCGGGATTTCGACGACGCCGCTGGTGAAGACGATCTACCTCCCCGGCGAGACAGGCGTCATCGAGACGACCTTCAAGTTCGGCGATCGTAAAGGCCGGCAACTCAAGCGCTTCCATGTCAAGACATCCGACCGCGAAAAGCCGATCGATCTGGTAATCCGCGGCACCATTCCCGAAGTCCTGCGTATTCGGCCCCGCTTCGTATATTGGCGACCCAACACACCACGAGACCCGCGCAAAGTGACCGTCTTGATCAAACACAAGGAACCGATCACGATCAAGCACGTCCTGACCAGCGACCCGGCCGTGTCCGCGACGTGGAAGACGATCAAGGCGGGGCGTCAATATGAGGTGCTCATCACCCCTCCTCCGGATGGTGTCGGGGCAAACGCGCGCGTTCACCTGGAGTTTGACGATCCCAAGCTGAACGCGAAAGGCTTTTCAATTCAAGTGCGCGCCAACGGTCCCATCGCGCCGAACGTCGGCACCGTCGATAGCACCGCGACCACCCAACCCGCGACCACTCGACCGGCCACGACCCAGCCCGCCGCAACCCAGAAGTCCCAGAAGTCCCAGAAGTCCACCACCACGCAACCGACGCAGCGCCCTGTCCCCGCCGCCAACGGCGTATCAAACAGGCAAGACGCATCAGATGCGGCGTCGTCTACCGATGCGCAGATGCAACCCGTCACGGACCAGATATCCCCCGGGCCGGTAGAATAGCCGTCGTGGCTCAGGGGTCGAAGCAACTCGTATTATTGTGCGTCCTGGCACTCGTGCCCGCCTGTGCCGTTGCGCTTTGGCATCCCAATCGGCCAAGCTGGGAGCCGCTGGCACTTCAACCGGGAGAAGTTGAGGTCCAGATGATTCTCAGTTGGGGTGATGATGTGGTGTTCGTCGACGCGCGTCCGCGGGTGGACTATGAGCAGAACCATGTGCCGGGCGCCATCCTTTTGAACGAGGATGAGTTTGAAGATCAGATCGATCCATTACTCCAATCCTGGGACCTGACATCCCCAATCGTCGTCTATTGCGGCTCTCGTGTCTGCCAGGCCAGTCATGCCGTCGCCGATCGCCTGCGTGACGAGTTCGGCCTGGAGCCTGTGTACGTGATGAAAGGGGGGTGGTCAGCGTGGCAGTCAGCCGTGGCATCCCGCAGGTAATTCGACCGTGGCTGTTGATCGCCCTACGGCTGTGCGTGGGCGGCGTGTTCATCTACGCCGGCACGGTCAAGGTGATAGATCCGGAGCGGTTCCTCGTGGACGTCCAGGCCTATCACCTGCTGTCGTATCGGCTCGCGGTGTTGGTGGCCGTATACCTCCCGTGGCTAGAAATCGTCGGCGGTATCTGCTTTGTGTTGCGACGTATCGATCGGGGAGCCAAGTTCCTGCTGTTCATCTTGACGACGGTCTTCCTGATCGCGATCACCCAAGCCTGGGTACGTGGCCTGGATCTGAGTTGCGGGTGCTTCAGCAGTAGTGGCGTGGCTGCGGCCGATTACATGTGGCTGCTGACACGTGATGTGTTGCTGCTATCAGGCATCTGCATCGTCTCAATGGCGGGGCGCGTCGCAGAGCGGCAGTTCAGTTTCGAGACATCGAAAAGCCGAACCCCATAGTGAGAGAATTGCTGTTCGGTGATGCTCATGACCTCGCCTCCTGAACGGAATTCGGATCGAATGTCGGTTATTCGCTCATTTCCCGCCCGTTCCACCGACTTGCACAGACTGCGGCGTGACCGGCCCCCGGACACAACTTCGATCCATGATGATACAGGTGGCAGATAGACGACCGCGGCCATGGATCGCGCTGGATCGTCCGCCCAGACAGCGCAGCCGTTCAGAACGCGGAGGTCATCAAGCTTGGCTACGTTCCGTTCGCAATCGTTGCGATGCCGTGGCAGCCGCCATTCGCCGGCGCCGGGGCGTTTGAACGGCATCTACTTTGGTATCAAATGGGGTTTGAAACGGTCCATAGGGCCGATAGATGGATCGGACAGCCACCCCACGGCCACATTCCCGGTATTTGTCCCCGCAGTCACCGCCACACGGCAATACCTGAGTGTGGCCGCCCCCTCCACCGGGACGTCCTCCGATTGATCCAAATCTGGGGAAGATTCAATGGCCGTCGCAGATCTCATTTGGCCATATGCGCCGCTGGAGGCCATTTTGATTGCCGGTTCACACGCACGCCGCGTTTATGTGGCCCTCCGTATATAGGGCGAGGCGTCACGCTGGTGCGCACAAACGTGTCGTCGAGACGGAGTTGGATTGACGTAAGGTGTTGGGTGTTCAGTGGATGAATATTTCTTGCCTGAATTTGAAGTGCGCACGAAAACGTGCCGCGCCTGTGCGCACAAACCTGTCGCCGGCCCCCGGAGTAGAACGCGGAATGAGGTCGGGCAGAGCCCTCACCCTCACCCTCTCCCCGGGGGAGAGGGGATCGGAACGGAGCAGATCCGCTCCCTGACGGTCGCGGCTCGTGGGACCCGCACACGCGGGGCGGGCGGGGGGATTTGGTATGGTGCGCAGGGGACGCTGACCTGCAACGGGTGGGTCGGGTTTTTCGAGGCTCGTCGTGGAGTACATGGTCATGGTGACGGACTGGCAGCAGGAATCGTGTGATCTTTATTTCGATCCGCACAGCGGGGCGCGGGTGGTGCAGCTGACGAGCGCGGCGATGATCAGCAATAACATTTATGGGGAGCAGCCGTACACGTCGGCGGACGGCAAGCGGGTGATCATCGCGCGGTGTCAGGATTTCTGCTTCGGCGAGACGGGGTCGCTGCTGGTGCATGAACTGGACACGCTGAAGATCACGATGATCGAACGGGACGTGGTGGGTGTGCGCGGCGTGTTCAACGCGGCGTGGAGCGGGATGTGCTACTACTGGACGCCGAAGCGGGAACTGGTGCGGATCTCGCTGGAGTCGTTGGAGAAGGAAACGGTGTACGTGGAGGAGGATCCGGACGCGGTGCTGGTGGACAATTCGGTTTCGCCGGACCAGCGGTACGTGATCGGGCTGGGTACTCGGATGGAGGGCCCGGGGTCGCCGACGTATCAGGTTCTGCGGTTGGATCTGGAGACGAAGCAGCGGTCGGTGGTTTACGAGGATCCGGAAATATCGAATCCGCACCTGCAGTTCAATCCGGTGAACGGGAAGCAGATTCTGATACAGAACGATCGTGGGCTGCGAATGGCGGCGGACGGATCGTTGGATCGTCAGGCGGCGACGTATCAGGGGACGACGCTGTTTGTGATTGATGCGGACGGCGGGAACAAGACATATGTGCCGGTGGGTCAGCCGATCACTGCGTCGTGCACGGGGCATGAGTGTTTTATGGGGGACACGGGGAGGGTGTTGTTCTCGGTGATGTGGGTTGCCCGGAGCCCGATGGACTGGCGGCATGACGATCGTCATCCGGCGGGGAACATCATGACGGCGGCGCCGGGCGATGCGGAGCCGACGGTGTTTGAAGCGCCGGAACATTTTTTCAATCACGTGTGTGCGTCGCGGTGCGGGAAGTATTTTGTGGGGGATTCGTTTGTGGATGGGGGGGTGTTCGGTCCCGACCGGAAGATCCGCAGGCCGAGCCTGGTGATCGGGAATCTGGAGACGGGCAAATACCGTACGCTGGTGGCTGACTCGATGTCGCCGAGCGGCGGCAATCAGTGCACGCACACGCATCCTTACCTGACGGTGGACAATCGCTGGGTGATTTACAACGCGTCGCCGGGCGGTGATGTCCCGCAGGTGTTCGGGGCGGAGTTGCCGAACGATTTTCTGGGGAGTCTGGATTGAGGCGGGGCGCAGGCTGATCGCCCGGTGCTGAATCAAGCAGGTCAGATGGGGCAGGGGTTCACGGCGGACCGGCGCGAGGCTGGGTGTCGGCGTGAATTCTGTCGTTGAGAATCCAGGTGTAACATTCGGTCGGCTGGCGCACTTCCTTGTTTGATGAGCGGTGCCGTGAGGGAGCTTCGGACCGTGACGACGATGCTGGACGATTGCGGTCCGACGTGGACTGACCCGGCGACGCTGGGCGGGCTGTACGACCGGCACTACGCGTCGGTGTTGCGGTATTGCGTTCACCGTTTGTACGTGCGAGCGGTGACGGAGGACGTGACGTCGGAGGTGTTTTTGGAGGTGGTGAAACGGATCGGCAGCTTTGCGGGGCGTGAGGAGACGGACTTTGCGAACTGGCTGTTCGCGATCGCGACGCGGCGGATCCATGCGACGGTTCGCAAGTCGCGGCGGCGGCGGGAACTGCTGGCCGCGGCGGCGCGGGACGGGCGGCTGCATCCGGCGGCGTCGGCGCCGGAGCCGGGGCGCGGGTTGGCGTGGGCGGAGTTGTACGCGGCGATCGCGACGCTGTCCGGCCGCGACCAGACGCTGATCACGCTTCGGAGTTTCGAGCAGTTGCCGTTTGAACGGATCGCGGTGATTTGTGGGATGAAGCCGACGGCGGCGCGGGTGGCGTATGGGCGGGCGCTAGGTCGACTTCGCGAGCGACTGACGTGCAACGACGGTCGCGGGAGCTAGAACGTGTTTCGAGACGAAAACGAATTCGATCGCCTGGTTGAGGGGCTGAAGATCGACACGCGGGTCGATCCGGCGCATCGGGATGCGTTGCGCGATGAGGTGATGGCGCAGCTCGATCGGGCGGGGCCAGACACATCGCGCTCGGCGGCGGCCCGGACGGCGGGCGCGGGAGGGAGGTGTCGGATGTTACTTCGACCGATCAGTGCGGCGGCGGCGGTGGTGATCATTGGTGTGGGGATTGTGGTGGTGTGGCTTGGGGGTGGGTCCTCGATCGCGCTGGCGGACGTGCAGGAGCGGCTGGCGTCGGCGGGGGTGGTGGCGTTTGAGCTGGAGGCGGTGAACGCGAGCGGCGAGCTGATGAAAGCAGAGATGTACGTGGATCAGTCGTCGAGGTCGCGCATGACGGCTGACGGGACGGTGTCGATCTTCGACTGGCGGGATGGTCGCATCGTCAATGTGTTTCCGGCGAGTCGCTTGGCGATTGTCGGGCGGGTCGAGAATCTGAAATTCAACCCGTATCACCGCGACTGGATGGCGGGCCTGCGGCGACTGGTGGGCAGCGCAGATGCCGAGCCGGCGGGCGAGCGGCGGATCGGCGACGTGGAGGTCGCGGGCTGGTCGGTGCATGAGGACGGGTGGGACATGACGGTGTGGGCTGACGTGCGGACGGCGGAACTGGTGGAGGTGGACTATCGGCGCGGCGATGCGCGCACGACGATGCGGGGATTTCGGTATGACGTGGAAATCGACGTGGCGCTGCTGGAGCCGGTGGCGCCGGAGGGGTATCAGGTGATACCGGTGACGGCGGACGCATCGAAGGCGGGCGAGGCGGATGTGGCGGCGCTGCTTCGGGTTTGGGCGCTGGGCAACGGTGGGGTGTTCCCGGATGATCTGGACGCGGCACAGTTTTCAACGAGCGTGAACTGGCAGGCGATTGACTGGCAGCAGGTGCCGAGCCCGGCGGAGTTGAACGATGCGATCGCACGGGGGTTCTGGTGGTTGTATTGGGAGTCCGACTGGACGTACGCGGGTGCGGGCGTGGAGTTGGGGGATGCGGCGGCGGTGTTCTGGTATCGGCCGAAGGAGGTGGACACGTATCGGGTGATCTTCGGTGATCTGCGGATTGAGGCATCGGCGCAGAAGCCGCGAGGGGGTGAGGATTAAATGGCTTGCTTCGGGCAGAGGCCATAGTGTGTTGGCAGATGGACGCGCCGGATCTGTCACATCGAGGGACGTACGCATTGGTCATGCGGGTGGGCGCGCGACGGGGCATGCGGATCGGGGCGCTGGGGTGGATTGATATTGAGGTGGGGCATTATGTTTACGTCGGCAGCGCGCTGGGGCCGGGCGGCGTGGGAGCACGGATCGCGCATCATCTTGGGGCGTGCGTGAGGCCTCACTGGCACATCGACTATCTGCTGAA
>NYZD01000051.1 GCA_002685935.1 Planctomycetaceae bacterium
CTTGCCGAAGACCAGTCTCACATCAAACTCGACATCGCGCAACCGAACATGCGCCGAACAAATCAGCCGCCAGACAGAACCTAGTATGTTGTGATGGAATGCAACATTGACCGACCCGGTCGCACGGTCCGCATGTGGATGGGTATCGCAATGATACTCATCGCCGTCGTGTGTGTTGTGTTGAAGTGGACGCGCGTTTGGCCGGGCGTCTGGCCGTGGGTCGTCGGGGGATTATTGTGTGGCGTGGGGCTCTTCAGCGTCGTGGAGGGCCTGATCGGATGGTGCGCCATCCGCGCAATGGGGTTCAAGACGCGGATATAACCTAGCCAATGTGATGCGTGACGGCCATCGACGCTGGGCGATCAGCGCCGCCGTCTGGATGAGGCGATCGTGCCCAGCAGGAGGATCCCCGCCGCTGCTGCACCGGGGGTCGGGATTGCCGTCCCACCGCCAAACGAGGTGCCGCCGCCGGTGCCGTCCCAATTTGCCCCGAGCAGGGCCATGTCGCCGATGTCGACACTGCCGTCGCCGAAGGGATGTGGCGAGATATCGGCATTAAACTGATTGCCCGTGCCGTCGGTCATCCATTGGGCGCCAACCAGGGCCATGTCGGCGATGTCCACCGCGCCGTCTCCATTCACATCGCCGGGCACAAGTTCCTTCGCACTACTGATGACGATAAGAAACCCAGGATCTTGTGGGATATTGGAGCCAAGGGGGAACGCGAACGGCACCGTCCCAAACGGACCCCATGACGGCCAATCCCGAAGGAAATCAAATCCGGGCGCGCCCGAGGTGTTGTTGAAGTCATCAGCGTTCACGTTGAGTTGGTCAATGACGCCTAACACGGGCGAGTTCAGGATATCCACGACGTTCATGCCTTGAACGACCTCTCCGAACACGGTGAAGTCTGAATCGAGGCCCACGTTATTGACTTGGTTGATAAAGAATCCGCTGGTGCCGGCGTCCTGCAGGACACCATTTGGGTCGCTGGGCAGAGCCAAAGCGAGCGTCCCGCGCGTATTGGACCGATTGATTTCGTTGGCAACCGGTGCATCCGTGGTCACAGGAGTTGCCGTCACAAATCCCGCGGCCTTAAACGTGGTATCAAGCGTCCCATCGGGATTGCCCATCCCGAACAACTCGCCGGTGAACGGATTGATGGATGGGTTGATGATCGGTGTGTGAAAGCTGCCGCCCTGGAGAACGAATCCGTCAATGCCGCGATGGAAGAACGTGTTGTCGTATCGCCCGGTGTTGACGTAGTTCAGGAAGTTCTGCTGGTGCAGCGGTGTGTCATCAAACAGTTCGATGACGAGCGAGGTGTCGAAGAAGGCCTGAGAACTGATGATGAATTCAACAAAGACCGACCCCTGAGCCTGATTCTGTCCAGACCAGGTCAGCGACAAGACCATCACGACTGCAGCGATCAACCAATGACGTCTCATAGTGCTTCGCCTCCCAGCCGCCGGCGGGGTCGTTATCGAGGAGGAGCCGGTATGGCGGCACCCGGAGATGCTCCTCCCCTCCATCACCTATTACGATGTCTCCTGACTTCACTATACTCACGGATTCTGGGCTGGGCTACGGAATCCGCATATGTTCCTATGGAATCTGAACCGGAATCAGCATAACCGGACGCGACGACGTCCGAGAACGATCCCGAGTCCGGTAACAAAAACGCCGCCAAGCCCTGCGGACGGAGCGGGAATCTCGAAGATGTTCACGGTAGCGTTAATCGCGAAGCCGGTCTGGAAGCCGCCATTCTCGATGACGGCCGTTAACGTATTGATACCGCCAATGTTAAAGTTCGCCTGGTTGGCCGAGAAGAACGGATGCTCGGTTCGGGCCGCTGTGTCCGGGGTTGAAGCGAAGGCGATCTGCTGACCGTTGAGCAGCAGTGTGACGTCGAAATCACCCATCATCACGCCGCCGATGGTGAGGCCGAACGCCCCTGGCGGCACTGAAAACGTGGTTTCGTACACAAACGTGCCCAGGAGCAGGTCAGGGGGAATCAGATCCGCCCCGTTGATCGGCCCAATCCAGCGGTAGCCGGGCTCCGGATCGAACCACTCAAAAACCGTGGTGCCCACCACCGTGTGGAATGCGTCCAGGACGTACGCTGGGCCCAGAGGCGTTACGTTCGGGTCGGACGTGGACACCATCTGCCAGTCGTCGTCAAACTGGCCGAGCGGGATCAGCAGACCCGTGCCGTTATCGACGCCGGATTGGACATCAACCAGCTTGGCCGCCTGTGTGTGGCTGGTGAACGCCAAGGCGCCCAGGAACGAACAGACCACAACGGCCCGGCGCAAACGATTGGGACGATCGTAGAACATCGCTCTCTTTGCTCCTCCATCTACAAATCAGCATATACCCGGAATTCTCCCCCGGCCACCCAATTCGCCGCCCACGTGGGCGCCAATATTGGGCAAGTCGACTCGGGGTCCTGTTGCCCGCCGGGTTGGGGTCGCTAACTTAGCGCGTTTGTCGATTAGCGGGCCACGATGCGAAGCACCGCACGCACACTGTTCCTGATCACGTTCCTGGTCGAAATGCCGGGCGGATTGGCGCTATTCGCCGTGTCACGAGACATTGCCGAGCGGGATCTGGGCGGCCCGGGCAGCGGCAGTGTGCTCGAACTGGGGTGGATCGGCGGCGTCAACGCGCTGATGCTGGGGGCGTTCAGCCTGATCAGCGGGCGCCTGTCCGACCGGTTCGGGCGGGCGCGACTCATGTATTGCGGCCAGGCCGCGCTCATTCTCGGACTTATCGGGTGTCTGGTATTCGAGTATGGCGATCCGCTGTATTTGCCCGCGTTCTGGCTGTTGGGCGCATCGCTTGGCTTGCTCTACGCGCCGCTGATCGCCTGGCTCAGTCAGGATCCCGACGCCAATGAACTGCGGGGTGGGATTCATCGCTCGTTGATCTTGTTCTGCGTGTCGTGGAACCTTGGCTTTTTCGCCGCCAGCATGTCGGGTGGCTATCTGTTCCTCAGCGGCCGACGCGCTCCGCTCGCGTTGGCGCTCGCCTTGTCCCTGATCAATGTCGCGCTGCTGGTCTTTACGGTGCGGCGTGAGCGAACACGATCATCGTCGCCGCAGCCGCAGCGCTCAGCACTGAGCGTGCAGAAACAGGTGCTGTCCGGTGGTTTCGCCATCCTTGCATGGATCGCGAACACCAGCGGCACGTTTGCGTGGTCGATGGTGATCTACCTGCTGCCGGCCCTGATGGTGAAGTTGCACTACGACCCGGACGAGCACGGCAGCATGGTTGCTGCGACACGTGTCGTTGTCATTTTCGTTTACTGCGTGATGTATTTCACACGATTCTGGCACCATCGATTTGTCACGTCCGCGGCGATGCAGTTGTTGGCGATTGCGGGTCTGTTGACCATCGCCACGGCCGACACCCGCCCGCAACTCGTCACGGGCATGCTGATTGCCGCACCGCTGATGGGCTACAACTACTTCTCGAGCTTGTATTACTCGACGTCGAGCATTGACCACACCAAGGGCGCTGCCAGCGGCATCCACGAAGGGACGATCGCGCTAGGCTTTGGCGCCGGGTCCATTCTCGGTGGGTTTTTCGGTGTCCGCGTCGGGCCGCACCTGGATTGGCTGGGCGATCTGGCGGCGCAGCGCGCGCCCTACATCCTGGGCGCGTCCGTGATCGCGGCCGCGCTGGTGCTTCAAGCGATCTACTTCCTGCTTCGCGTCCAGCCGATGCGCAGGCGGGTCATGGCCGCGTCCGAGTCGGCGGAGCTTGCTACGGCTACGTCCGATTGAAGTGTTTTTCCAGATCCCGAATGGACAAGCGCACCGTGGTCGGGCGGCCGTGCGGACAAGATGACGCCCGTTCGGTGTCATCGCGTTTCCTCAGCAGTTCGGTCAGTTCCGCGTCACTCAGCGGATCGCCCGCCTTGACCGCGGCCCTGCAACTCATCATGTCCAGCACCTCGTGCAATGCCGCTTCGGCGCTGGGCTCAAAGTCCTGCTGTTCCGCTCGATCCAACAGGTCGCTGAGAAACGCACCCGGCTCGACACCGCGGTCAAACAGCAACGTGGGGAACGCGTGAATGCCGATGCTCATTGGTCCGATCGGGGCGGCCTCGATCCCCAGTTGCGCCAACAACGATCCGATCTGGTCCAGCACATCAAGACGGCGGCTGGACGCCTCCAGCGTGACCGGCGTCAGCAGGCGCTGTGATTCCAGTTTCCCCTGTCCGGTGATGCGATCATGTAAACGTTGAAACATCACACGTTCGTGCAGCGCGTGTTGATCGACGATGACGATCCCGTGTTCGTCCTGCGTGACCAGGTACGAGTCGTGCACCTGGAGAATCGGCTGATTCGTCGAGCGCACCGACTCGGTCAGGGGTGGGGCGTCGACGTCGGTCGCTCCGGGCGCATCGGTCTGCTCGCCCATCTCCTGCCGCACGCGCTGGTAGATGAAGCCCTTCTGACGGGGATTCATTTTGCGGAAATAATCAACGAACGCATGAACCGCATCCGAGTCGGTGTGCGGTTCGGCGGCGGACCCCGATGGTTCGGCGGCGGGAGCAGACGCGCGCGGTGCGGGGGCGTCGCCGGGCGACATGGTGAACGTCGATTGCGCGTCCGATTCAGAGGGGCGCAGTTGCAGTTGATTCGGCGGCAGCTTCACGGTGGGGGTCAGGTCCGCGCCGAGCAATCGCTGTCGGATCGCGGCGAGTACGATGCCATGAACGCGATTGGCATCCGTGAAGCGCACCTCCGCCTTGGCGGGATGGACGTTGACGTCGACCTCGGCTGCGTCCAAGTCCACGAACAGAACGATCACCGGCTGTTTATCGTGTTCCATCAGTCCGCGATACGCCTCGCGCAACGCGTGATTGATCCGCTTGTCACGTACGGGGCGGCGATTGACGTAGATATATTGTTGTTTGGCCGTGGCTCGGGCGATCGCGGGCTGGCCCGCCAAGCCCCACAGTTGGATGCCGTGCTCGTTGGCGTCGAACTCCAACACCGCTTCGGCGACGCCGCGCCCCAATTGTGCGATACACCTTTGCGACGGCGACTGATCCGGCGGCAGGTCGAACGTGACGCGATCGTTGTGGGTGAGTTTGAATCCCACCGACGGATGCGCCATGGCCAGTCTGGTGAGCGTCTCGTTAATATGTCCGATTTCAGTCGCTGCAGTGCGCATGAACTTGCGTCGGGCGGGCGTATTGAAAAACAGATTGCGCACCTCGGCCACCGTGCCCGCAGCGCAGCCGGCGGGTTCAGGGGCGTCGATGCGATCGCCTTCGGCGCGGATCACGCCACCGGTTGCTTCATTGGCGGGCCGGCTGGTCAGCAACAGACGACTCACGCTGGCGATGGATGCGAGCGCTTCGCCGCGGAAACCCAGCGTGTGAATGGCGGCTAGGTCCTCAGCGTTCTGGATCTTGCTCGTCGCGTGGGGTGCTATGGCGAGGGCCAGTTCGTCCAACGCGATCCCCCCGCCGTCGTCAGCGATGCGGATTGATTCTGCCCCGCCCGCCGCGACCTGCACATCGATGCGTGTCGCCCCGGCGTCGAGCGCGTTCTCAGCCAGTTCCTTTACCACCGAGGCCGGGCGCTCAATCACTTCACCGGCCGCGATCTGATTGACCAGATGAGGATGGAGTTGGCGAATGCCCATGACCCCATTGTACGGGCGGGAGACCGGCGGGCGAGTGATGCCCTCTTCCTGCGGGCAGTACCGGACCAATGCGCGGTGCACAAAAAAGTGCCCCGATCGGGGAGGCAAACCGATCGGGGCCAATCCAGGGATCTATCCGGGGTGCAAAGGGCGACCAGGGGTAATCGCCCTACGGTGTGGGTGGGGTAGGTGGGAACATAACCGCACCTCGGCGTAAATCCCCGAAACCCGAACAAACAAATCACGTTGATAAGGTTCTTGCTGAGCGATTGCCTCCTGCTGAAGCGAAATGCATGTCAACCCACCTCGGCCGGCACGAAACGTCGGCCATTCCCACGATCCTGCCTTTTCCCCTCCGCCCCGTCGCGGTGAAGCGAAGACGCGGTGATGGGCGGCAGCCGACGATTGGCCGCCGCATCTTCAACATGGCATTCGACCGGTCCGAGGGCCACAAGATTCGTCAATAACTTCCTTGGGGGTATGCCGGTCGTATCGGTTGTGCGGATTGATTGGGCCGACGCCTAAGTCGGCCTGGCACATCCGATGCGCGACCCGGCGAAATGCTGCTAGAATGCGCGAATGGCCGACTCAATGGCGAAGATCGCCCTGTTCCCCGGCACGTTCGACCCGATCACCAACGGTCATCTGGACGTGATCGAGCGTGGTCGTGGCCTTTTCGATCAACTGATCGTGGCGATCGGTCACAACCCTGAAAAGCGGGCGCTGTTCACGCTCGACGAGCGGGTCGAGATGATTCGGCTCATCGCCGGGCAGAGCGACTTGGATGTGGAAGTGGAGGCCTACAACGGGCTGACGGTCGATTTCGCCCGCCAGCGCAACGCCAACGTGATTCTCCGCGGCATTCGCAATTACTCGGACCTTCAGTTTGAGTTCCAGTTGGCGGTGACCAATCGTAAGGCCGCGGGGATTGAGACGGTCTGGATCATGGCCGGCGAGGAATACGGCTACGTCAGCTCGACACTGATCAAACAGGTCGCTGTGGCCGGTCACGTGGAGCTGCTCGAGTCGCTATTGCCGAAGCTGGTGATCGAACAGATGAAACTCAAAGAAGACGAGTTGGACGCGATGGGTTTTGCCAACGACGCCCACACGCAATGATTCCATCGAATTGACGTTCCCCTGCCCGGTGATCCGTCCATGCTTGACTATCGCGTGATCAGCATTGGCTGCCTGTCGCAGCACCCGCTATGGCAGGAGACCGGCCAACCGCGCTCCGCCCACGCGACCACAACGCTCATCCGCGTCGACGGTCGAGCGATCCTGGTCGATCCGGCCTTACCCGCCCAGGCATTGGATGCTCGCACACAGGAGCGGGCCGGTCTGCGGCTCAGTCAGATCACTGACGTGTTCCTGACCAATTTCCGTCCCGCGCACCGCCGAGCCCTGCCTGAGATGCAGCAGGCCAAGTGGTGGATTCACGAACCTGAGCGCGAGATGGTCGGCGTGAACCTCATCGGGCAATTGGAGGAAGCGGGGGATGAACAGTTGCGCGACCTGGTTGAGCAGGACATCGCCCTGCTGCAGCGATGTCAGCCGGCGCCGGACGGCCTGGCCAAGCAGGTGGATCTCTTCCCGCTGCCCGGCTTCACGCCCGGCGGGTGCGGGCTGCTGCTGGCGCTTGCGCACGCGACGGTCCTGATCGTGGGCGATGCGATACCGACCGCGGAGCACCTGGAGCACGGTCAAGTGTTGGCCGGCGCGTTCGATCTGGATCAGGCCCAGGCAAGCTTTACCGAGGCGATCGAGATCGCCGACTGGATCATCCCAGGGCACGACAATCTGATGCCCAACCTGACGCGACGGATGTTCTAGACGTGGAAGCCGATTTGCCGGTGATGGCCACTCAGTCCAGCCGAATGCCCTTCTGCTGGAGCCAGTCCTTCAAGTCGTCCATCTGCGTGTCGAATATCTCGTTGTCGTAATCTTCTTCGAGCTTCTGGATCAGCTCGCCGAGCTCGGGCTGCTCGTCGACGGCTTCACTGATCTTCTTCTCCAACTCATCGCTGACCGCGCGCAGGTCGCCAAGGTTGACCTCGACGCCGAGCACCTGGTTCAGACGCTTGATTACCGCTTCGATGCTACGGACGTTCCGCCCCTGCACGTATGCGGGGATCTCGGCGACGAGCGTGGCCATGTCATGCCCGCGCTCGTGCGCCGTCGCGAGCATGTGGGTGACCATGCTCGACGGCCCTTCGTAATTCGTGAAGCGGACACCATAGCGTTCGAGCTGCGGTTTGAGCGATTCGTGAGACACGGTGCTGTACAGCCGTGCGTCGCGCGTGTGCGGCACCATGCCCGCGACCGAGCCGATGAACCAGATCATCGACACTTCAAACTGTTGGGCCACGACAAACATGCAGTCCACGAATGCCGACCATTGGAAGTTAGGTTCTTTGCCGGAAAACAGAATCAAGTTGCTCGACGGGCTGAAGTGGAACGTATTGGAGGGGAACTCGTACTCACGGACGAGTCCGTCCTCGATTCGTGCGTGCGGTCGAAACAGAGCCGACAACTCCATTGAGCCGGGGAAGTTGAAGATGTAGAACGGTTCGGAATCGATCTCAGCCAGCGGCTGGGTCTCGAGATGGTCCACGAGATACTCGATCGTGCCGGTGGATACATCGCCGCCGTCCATCCATCCGGTGAACGCGACCACCATCTGCGGCTTGGTCAGCTCAGGCTTTGCGAGAATGGTCAGGGCATTGGGGAGCATCGTCGATCTCATCGCCTTTGGCTGTCGCACTTTCAACGTGCGCACCTTGACGGGTTTGACCCATCCGGTCAAGCCGGGCGGTCGGTGAATCGTCGTATTCGACGGACCATTCTGATCGATCAGCCGATTGGTCTGACTCCATCAGACATAAGATTACTCGACGTGAGTCTTGAACCGGACTGGTCTGTGCTCACAGCCCCAGCGCCGATGCCATTGTCGCGCCCATGTCGGCGGGGGATTCCGCGACACCGATCTTCGCTGCTTTCAACGCGGCGATCTTGCTGTCGGCCGTACCTTGGCCGCCGGAGATAATCGCCCCCGCGTGGCCCATCCGCTTGCCCGGTGGGGCGGTGCGGCCGGCGATGAACGCGGCGACGGGCTTGGTGACGTGAGCCGCGATGTGCGCCGCGGCGGCTTCCTCATCGGTGCCGCCAATCTCACCGATCAGCATCACACCGTCCGTCTGCCGGTCAGCATTGAACAGATCCAGCAGTTCAATGAAGTTCAACCCTTTGACCGGGTCGCCGCCGATACCGACACAGGTCGTCTGACCGATGTTGCGCTGCGAGCACTGCCACACCGCCTCGTAAGTCAGCGTGCCGGATCGCGAAATGATGCCCACCGATTTCCCGGAGGTCGCATCATCGACTGGCGTGTGAATGTAACCGGGCATGATGCCGATCTTGCACGCGCCCGGCGTGATCACGCCGGGGCAGTTCGGGCCGACCAGATGAGACTGCGGGAAATCCTTCAACACCTGTTTCACGCGCGCCATATCCAGCGCGGGGATGCCCTCGGTCACCGCCACGATCACGTGCACACCTGCTTCGGCGGCTTCGAGGATCGCGTCTCCGGCAAACGCCGGCGGCACGAAAATCATTGTCGCGTCGGCGCCAGTCTGGCCGACCGCCTCGGCCACCGTGTTGAAAATCGGCAGGTTGTTGTCGTCGGTCTGTCCGCCCTTGCCCGGCGTCACGCCGCCCACCATGTTCGTGCCGTAGTCCAGGCAACCCTTGGTGTGAAACGCCCCGGTCGAGCCGGTGATCCCTTGGCAAATCACTTTCGTGCTGTGATCAACGAGAATACTCATGATGGCAGGCCAACCTTAGTCGCGCGGCAGGCGCAAACGAACGCGACAGGATAGCCATGCGGGGCACACGCCTCAAGCGGGCGCGCCGTCGCGGTCACGCTGCCGACGACTGAGCATCAGTCGGCTATGCCAGTTGAGTGAAGCCCACCGGCGTTGTTATCCGCCCCGCAACCGGCATTGAGCACGCCCCTGAGCCGCGCACAGTTCGCACGGTGCCACCTGACCGTGCGCACATGCCAGACAGTGACGAATCCGCTCATCCATGATCTGGGCCATCGACTCGTGAAGTCCCAGCGGCGCGGTGACTAGGAACTGTACACCCGGATGCTGAGTTGCTGCCTCGGCTGTGAGCCGCGGAATGTCCTGATCCCAGTGCCGGCCCGGTAACAAAAAATAGGGATGGACCACCACCGTCCGAGCGCCCTGATCCACACAGCGCCCGAACGCCGTCGCGATCGTCGGTTCGGCCAACTCCATGTGGGCCGGCTCGATGATCTGGTAATCCGTCAGCCGCCGAAACATGCCCACGACATCCAGCAGCAGCGCGTTGGATTCCTCACGCCGCGAGCCGTGATCGACGATCACGATGCCCGGGTCAGCGTCGGCGGAGGCTGGCTGGTTCTGGCTCTGACTCATCAGGATTCCCGGTGCGGTGATCGGTCCACTGCGGATCCGACCCGCGTCAGTATGCGTTCGGTTCTACGCGTCGTCCAATTCGTCGCGCTCCTCATACCACGCCTGCTGAACCGCCTCGAGGATCTTTTCGTTCACCACGCGGCCGGGGTCGGGTTCGAATCCCTCCAGATCTTCGACCATCTCCCGCAGTTCCAGGAAGTTGACGGCAAACGGATCCTGGTCCGGGAACTTCTCAGCCAGTGCGTAGCCGATATCTTCCACGTCGAGCCAATCCAGCTTCGGCGCCACGATGAGACTCCTGTGCATCCGTGCGATTTAGTGCGGGGCTTCCTTGACCGCGTTGCGATTCCACGCGGGGATCTTCACGACGATCGGGCCGTCACCCATGATGCGGCACTGGCAACTCAGTCGGCTGTTGGCCTGAAGGCCCGGCGCCTCTTCCACGCGATCCTCTTCATCTTCTTCAGCCTCGCTGAGATGCTCCATACCCTCGGTCACATAGACGTGGCAAGTCGAGCAGGCGCACACGCCACCGCACGCGTGTTCGACTTCAATGCCGTGATCCAGCGCGATATCGAGCAGATTCTCACCGGCCGATCCGCGAGTCTCGATCTCATGCTGGGTCATTCCGAGCGACTCGGGATCCTCCATGACATAACGCACCGGCACGGTTGCCTGATCGACGGTTTTGTGGGCGTTCTGACCGGGCATCGATCGGTCTCCTCAGCGCGATTCAATCGCCGAAATGGGTCTGTTGTCACCAAAAATCGCGTGAACTGCCGCATGTTAGTCGCCGCGACGTCGACCGGCGAGGCGCTTCGGTGTAACTGGCGGCGTTTACGCTCGGACGAGCAATTTATATCATGGTCTGTTCAGGGCGACACGCAACTCCACCCCATGACAAGCAGGCAACTTGGCCCAAACACCCCACAACGCTGCTTCGCCGCATGCAGACGATCCGGCCGCTCGTCACTCGCGTCCGATCACGCCGCGCCGCGTGGTGATCCCGCCCGATCCGCATAACCGGGCGCGCCTGTTTGCGATGTTGGTCGTGTCGCTGCTGGTGTGTGTGACACCACTGTTGATCAACTTGGGGGATGCCGACACCACACGCTCGATGGAGAAGATTACGCTGTTGACCAGCCGCGAGACGTGGCAGACGTGCGCCAGCGAGGGCTGGCGGGCCGCGATCAAGCCCACCTGGAACGGTCGGCCGCGCATCAACAAGCCGCCGATGACGGTGTGGCTGAACATGTTGGCGTGGTCCGATCTGAATCCGCGCAATGCCGATCCCGACACGTTGGTGTGGCGCGCCCGAATCGTGGGCGTTACGTTGGCACTGCTTGCCCTGGCGTCCACGTTTTGGGCGGGGATGTCACTCGGAGACGTGCGCGTCGCGTCTTTGGCCGCGATGATCACCGGAACGATGCTGATCTTCGTTCGGCAATCGCGCATCGGTTCGTACGATACGCATTTGCTGGCCTGGACGACGTTGGCCGTGGCGTCGGGACTGTGGGCGATGCGCCCGCTGAGGCCGACCAGTCATCTGGGCCGTCGCGTGCTGGGTTGGCTGTTGGCCGGTGTGGCGCTGGGCATCGGTGTGCTGAGCAAGAGCCCGATTGCGGCGGTGTTGGTGGGGTTACCCCTGTTGTCGGCGGTCATCGTGACACGCCATCGCCGCACCGCGAACCTGATCGGCTTGACGTTTGCGATGTGCCTGGGCTGCCTGATTGCCGCGCCGTGGTATCTGTACATCAGCGAGACCGTGAAGGACGCTCCGATGCAGATGGCGCACGACTTTCGCGCTGCTCGCAATGAATGGCAACCGGTGTGGTACTACATCGGGTTGTTCGGCCTGGTGTTTCCCTGGACTGTCTGGTTGATCGGATCGCTGTTTCAGCCTTTCGTCCGCGCCGCAGGTGAGCGCCGCCGGCAACTGTTGATCGCCTGGCTGTGGTTCGTGGTGCTGTTCGTGTTTTTCTCAGTTCCCCAGGCCAAACAACAGCGTTACATCGTGCCCCTGCTGCCCGCGGCCGGATTGATGATCGCGCAAGTCTGGGCTTGGCATGCTCAGCAGGCCAGCGAGGGCCAACAGGATCTGGGGGTCAACGTCCTGAGAATTCCCCATTGGGCCATGCTCATCGGCGGATCGATCGCTTTACCGGTCCTGCTTGCGCGGGACGCGCTCGTCGTCAACTGGCTCAATGCGCAGGGTCAGGCAATGGGTTGGTCGACAGAACTGGATCAGATGTATCTGCCACACGTGCATCCGGCGATCGCAGTCGGCGTCGGCATCGTGCTGCTCGGACTGGCGCTGGTCGGCCTGTATTGGCACGCGCAGTGGAAACCCACGCTCGCGGCGCTGGCCACGGTGGGATGGATGGTCGTCGCCGCTTCAGTGGGCATGTCCGCCTATGCCAATTCGCAGAACGCGACGAATCCCTGGCGGGCTGACGCCGAGAAAGTGGCGCGAATGGTCGGCGGACACGCGATCTACTACCTTCAGCCGGATCCGAACGCCGTCCCTCAGTTGGATCTGGAGCTGAATGAGGAGTTTCTGTTTTACGCCGGCCGCGTTGTCAAGCCTCTGACGGTGGAGGATCTGGACCGCCTCATCAGGCCACTCACGTCCGACGATCGTGATAGTACCATGCCCAGGCGTTGGCCTCTTTACATTATCATTCGCGCTGACGATGCGTATGACCGCCACCTGAAGGAACGCGGATTCGAGAAGAAGCTCGATTTTGAAGATGGCACTGTCCCGAAACGCAGTCTGTACCGTCGGCGGTTACCCATCATTCCGGAGTCGGATTCATGAGCGACGTGGTCACGGACCATTCGGCGATTCGAACACCGGCCGTGGAGGTCTCCATCATCGCGCCGGCCCACAACGAGCAGGACAACGTCCCGGGCCTGATCGACGACGTCCGTCAAGCGATGGCCGACACGGGCATTACCTTCGAGATGATCGTGGTCAACGATGGCTCGACCGATCGGACCGAGTCGATGCTGTTGAATCAGGCCGTGCAGCATCCATGGCTGCATGTCTACCGCATGTTGGCCACCCCGCACGGCAAGGGTCACGGGCAATCCGCTGCGTTCCATGCCGGCATCCGGCAGGCGCGAAGTGAACTGATCGCCCTGATGGATGCCGATCGTCAGAACGATCCAGCCGATCTGCCGAAAATGATCGCCATGCTCCGGGAGAAGGGCGCTGACATGGTGCATGGTGATCGATCAGCCAATCGGCGTGACACGCTCGTACGGCGCTGCAGCAGTTGGGTCGGTCGGGCGTCCCGCCGCACCGTGCTCGGGGATACGATTCGCGATACCGGATGCTCGCTGCGCGTATTCAAACGCGAGGTGGGTCTGGCGCTGCCGCTGCAATACCGCGGTGTGCACCGGTTCATCCCGGTATACACCCGCATGCTCGGGTACACGGTGCTCGAAACGTCGGTCAACCATCGGCAACGCGCCGCGGGCACGGCCAAATACGGCATCTGGAACCGAGCGATCCCAGGCTTGATCGACCTGTTCGCCGTGCGGTGGATGCGATCCCGTCTGCGGCCGGTCCAATGTGAACCGGTCCGCCCCGCCGCCGACGCCAACGCGGCCCGAGACGCCTCATGACCAAACGACGCACCGCTACACTGTTTGTGCTCGTCCTGGCTGTAGGGCTGTTGGTGCTGTTTACGTTGCCGACGATCCGGGGATGGTTCGGAGGCACGGGCGGCGATCGCAAATATGAAATCAACGTGCAGTTGGAGAATGTGGATCGGGTCACGCTTCACACTGAGGATGGCGGTCCGCCGGTCTATCAGATCACGTTCAAGAACGGCGATCAGATACAGGAAAGCGCTGAGGCATTCGCGCAGCGCCGCCACGACGACCTGTCGACGCGTCCCTGGTATTTCACGGTGCTGAATATCACCTCTCCGCTGAACGCGATCTGGGTCGTGATCGGACTGGGCGGGCAGGTACTGTTCGCCGGGCGGCTGGTGGTGCAGTGGGTCGCCAGCGAAAAGCAGCGCCGCTCCGTCGTGCCCAATGCGTTTTGGTGGATGGCCTTGGGCGGTGCGAGCATGCTGCTGGTCTACTTCATCTGGCGC
>NYZD01000052.1 GCA_002685935.1 Planctomycetaceae bacterium
CAAGAATAGCGGAAAGCCCTTGTTTTGCAGGCCCAAACGCCTCAGAATTATATCACATCTGAGGAATCATCTGGGAAATGCGGGTCTATATCCTCAGTGGATATCTGATGACGTTCATCATGAACAGGAACTATGGCTACACCGTACGCGGCATCAAGACATACGTGCTGAACCGCTTCCTGCGCATCTTCCCGCCATACTGGTTTGTTTGTGCGATCACCCTCTTCTGCCTCATCTTCGCCCCGGCATACTTCGCGGACATGCACCCCAGCTTGCGCTTCCCCAAAACGACTCATGAGATTCTGTCGAATCTGTTCATCTTCGGACTCTCTTTCGAAGTACCCATGGCGCGCCTGTCGCCCCCGGCCTGGGCTCTGCATGTCGAGTTATGTTTCTATGTGTTGATTGGCCTGTTCCTGGGACGATACAAGCTGCTCGTCACACTATGGCTTGCCCTGAGCGTGGGTTATCATATCGTAGCATTAATATACGACATGCCGCGATACGCTCCCGTTTCTGCCGCTTCGTTGCCGTTCAGCCTCGGCGCGTTTCTCTATCACAACAAAGACCGAATCGCCGGCCTCATCCCCGCCTCGGCCAGGATCACCGTCGCCTCGTTGTCGCTGTTCTGCGTCTTCGCATTGACCGCCGAACTGATTCCGGTGAAAACAAATGTGATTCCCTTCTATATCAATATCGCATTCAGCTTCATACTGATCCACCAACTGAGCACGATCGACCGCAAAGCCTTTCCGTCATTAAAGAAGATCGATGCGTTCCTCGGCGATCTGTCTTACCCGATCTATCTAAGCCATTGGCTGATTGCCGCGGGTCTGAGTGCCGTATTCCACCTACAGAAATCACTGCTCTTATTTGCGATACTGATCCCGTGTGTATTGCTGTTCAGCATCATCATGAAGGTTGTCGTGGACGACCCGATCGAAAGGAAACGACGCGCGATCGCCGCGTCGCTTCAAGATACCGCGCGTGGGGCGGGCTGACGCCCGACGCCCACGTCCAAGTTCTCCCGCACGAAGGAATCCCCCATGCCCCGGCCCCGAATTCTCTGCATGGTCGACCTCTCCATGGCCCCCGAAGCGCTCGCCACCCTCCGCGACATCGCCGATGTCGACTGCCACCCGTCCGATCAGGATCTCCTTATCGACATCATCGACCGGTACGACGCCCTCTGGCTGCACACCGAACGACGCGCCAACGCCGCCATGTTCCGGCGCGCTTCGCGACTGAAGGTCATCAACACCGCCACCACCGGCACCGATCACATCGATAAAGCCGAGGCCCAACAGCGTGGCGTCCGCATCCTCAGTATCACCCGCGACTACGCCCTGCTCGACACCTTCACCGCCACCGCCGAGTGCGCCTGGATGTTGATGCTCGCCTGCCATCGACACCTGCGCGGCGCCGTCAACTACGCCCTCGCCGGCGGCTGGAACATCGGCCCACACACCGGCCGCCAACTTTCCGATCGCACGCTCGGCGTCCTCGGCGTCGGTCGCCTCGGCAAAATGACCGTCGAGTACGGCAAAGCCTTCCGCATGCGCGTCCTCGGCTGCGATACCCAACCATTCCAGATCCGCGGCGTCGAGCCCGTCGACTTCGACACCCTCCTGCGCGAAGCCGACGCGATCTCCATCCACATCCATCTTCTGCCCGAAAACGTCCACCTGTTTAACGCCGACGCCATCGCGAAGATGAAGCCCGGCTCCGTCCTCGTCAACACCAGCCGCGGCGACATCATCGACGAAACCGCCCTCATCGCCGCGCTCGATTCCGGCCACATCGCCGCCTTCGGCGCCGACGTCCTCCACGATGAATGGCGCCCCGACATGCGCCAATCCCCCCTCGTCGCCTACGCCCAGCACCACGACAACGTCGTCATCACCCCCCACCTCGGCGGGGCGACCGACAAATCAATCCGCGACGCCCGCCTCTTCGCCGCCAAGAAACTCGCCCACTACCTCACCACCGGCGAAGAATTGACCATGGCATAAAACAAGGGGTCGCCAGTCGTGTTCACGACCGACAGCCCGGCATCCGCTAACCCCCGCCACTCCCCAACGCCCCCACCAGATCCCCCACCTCAAACACATACCCAAACGCCACCGCCACCCGCCACAATCCAATCTCCTTACACAGCTCCGCCCGCGCCGTCTCTTTGTTCTCCACCGCCGTCACCGCCTCGCGCAGCACCGAACACATCACCCCGTGCCGCGCCATCTCCGCCATCCCGCCCGGGCTCAAGAGCAAACACCAGTTCACCGCGAACCCCGCATAGATCAAATGGTTCACCCCATGCGCCCGGCACAGCGCGAACAACTGATGCCCATCTTCCGCGATCGGCTCATCCCCCTCCGGCCGCGCCTCAGCCGGAAAATCCACCCGCGCAAATCCCCGTTGCGTGTCCGCGTCGTTGTGCGCATCCAACCCCGTCTTGAACTCCCGCAGCTTCTCCAACACCGCATCCGCATCCACCTGCCCCGCCGGTTCCGGCCGCGGCCCCGCCAGCGCAACCGCATCCAGATACCCCGGCAGATCCTTGTAGTAGTCCCCGCCCCCCACCACGTGAAACAGCTTCATCCCCGACCCCCGCACCGCTCCCAGCAACCCCGGAAACACCTCCCGGCAAATCGCCGCCGCCCGCGGAATGTATTCCACCTTCCGATGCCACCCCGGAAATTCCTCATAGCTCCCCGCGTCCCACGCGTGCATCACCACCACCGCCGTGTGCTCCTTCGACACCTCCAACTCCGCCGACTGCCACCCCCCATATCCCTCCCCCGGCACGTCCAAAGAATAATCCGCATCAAACTGCTCGTAATAATGGGCCCGAAGTTTCACGATGATCCCATCTCCTTGCGTGACCTCGCTCGACCGAAGCGATTCGCCGCCCGACACACAATCACCTGCAGCTTCGAATCCGGCCCGAACGCCGCGCCGTCTTGATTCCCCCACCGATTTAAGACCTCAAACCCGTTGTACTTCAGCAGGGCGACCAACTCCTGAGGATAATACATCCGCAAATCCAACGTCCCCAACGTCTCGCTGTCGCCGACCCGATGCCGCGTCGTGATGTGCTTGATCTGCGTCGCCGGGTCGTATTCATACGTGCCCGTCATCACGACATGGCCCCGCCCATCCGGATCCTCATACGCGCCGATCTCCTCCGCCTCGTCGCACCGCCGCTTCAGCTGCGCCTGATCCGGCACAAACACAGTCAGCGCGAACACACCCGCCTCCAACAGATGGTCACGCACGCAACGCAAACACCCCTCCAGCGCCGGCAGATCCAGCAGATGACACAGCGCGTTGGACGCAAGGATGATCAGCCCATACCGCCGACCCAAATCAAAACCGCGCATGTCTCCCTGGCGCCAGTCCACCGCCACGCCCGCTGCTTCCGATTTGCGCTTCGCCTCATCCAGCATCGCCTCCGACAGATCGAACCCCGTCACGTCATGACCCGCCCGCGCCAACGGGATCGCCACCGCCCCCGTCCCGCACGCCATCTCAAGCACCGGCCCGTCGTTCTGCCGCGCCTGATCCAGCCAAAACCCCGACGCATGCTCCCCGCCGATCGTCAGAGCACGGTCGTAATGCCGGCCGTCGTCATACAGACGCCAACTTGTATCCCTGCACATCGCTCACCTTTCAATACAGACCACGCGGCGCGCCAGATGCTTCCCAACTCTCGAACGACATGGCAGACTGCCTCGCCTCGCTCGACCAATGCAGCGCCCGCACCGCTCCTACTCAATCCCCACGCCAGCCTTCAACTTCTCATCGCCCGGATCATGCTCCCCCCAATACGCCCGCCGCATCGACTTCTTCAATGCGTAAACCGCCCCGTCCGCCCGCTCCATCCGCAATAGCCGATGCCATCGCGAAACATCCACGTGATAAACCTCCACCGTCTCACCAATAAACACCTCCACCCGCCACGCCTCAAATTCCCCCGCCGGAACCTGAACCATCTCACGGCCTTCAACCACCACCTCCCCCTCGATCACCTCAAAGCGACCCGGCAGCGCGCGATTCGCCCACAGCGTCGGCACCAGCCGGAACTGCCGCCGCCCCTGCCCCCAGCCATCGAATTCCAGCGACCGCACCCACACCGGCAGCGCATCGTGAAACACGATCGGCCGCGCGCCCAAAGTCACCTTTTCCGTCCGCTCGCCATCCCCCTCACTGCCGAAATACGATGACCACCGGTAGTCCAACTTCGCTTCTTCGCCATCATCACGCCGCCGCAAATCCTTGAACGTATTCCCGCACCATTCCTGATTGCTGAACGTCTCGCGAAACGCCTCACCCGTTCGCCGATCCATGAACACCGACGCCATCTGCCGATACGTATAGATCCCCGTCGGCACCGTCACCGCCCAGTTCAACTTGATCGCAGGCAGATCACCCCGCTTCGGATCGTCCGCCTTCACCATGTCTTCCGACCGATGATCCTCCTTCACCACAATCAACGCCGCCTCCGTCGCCGCGCGCGGCTTCCCATACCGCACCTCCGTCGCTTCATACATGTTGATCTCAGCCAACCCGTCATCCCACGCCGCGCCGAAAAATCCCCCATCCACAATCGGCGGGAACACCGGCCGCGACGTCGCCCCGCTTCGCGTCGCCGTGATCGCCAACACCGCCGCCCCAACCACAACCATGCCCATCGCCAGCCGTCGCCTGTTCATCACGCACCTCCCAGTTTCAGTCTTGAATAATCTCACCCAGCGCTTCGATCAATCCATCCACATCGTCATCATTGTTATAAAAGTGCGGCGCCAACCGCAGCCGACCTCCCCGACACGCCGCGTCAATCCCCCGTGCCTCAAGTCCCTTCACCACCGCCTCCGGATCGTGACGCGAATCAAACATCACAATCCCACTCCGCTGATTCGCATCCGTCGTCGAGAACGGCTCAAATCCCAGTCGCTTCACCCGCTCAATAATCTGATCCGCGTTCGCGAAAATCCGCCGTGTCGCGGCCGGGCTCGGCTCAACCCCCGGTTCGAACAGCGGCGCCAGCCGACCCACCGCCTCGTCCACCCCGATCAAACCCAGCACGTTCGCCGACGAATACTCAAACCGCGCCGCCCCCGGCCGAAACTCAAACCGGTAATCCAGATAATCCTTACCCCGAATCATCCCGTCCGTCCCCACAAACGCCGGGCGAATCTGATCGATCAATCCCTGCGACACATACAGCCCCCCCATCCCGATCGGCCCCATCTGCCACTTCCACGTCGGCCACGCCGCCGCATCCGCCAGCGACAGATCCACCGGCAACGCCCCCAGCGACTGCGCCACGTCCACAAACAAAATCACCCCCCGCGCCCGGCACGCCGCCCCCAACTTCAGCAAATCGATCGTGCATCCCGAGGCAAACTGCACGTGCGACACCGCCACCAACCGCGTCCGCTCATCGATCGCATCAATCAGTTCATCCAGATCCACCCGCCCCGCGTGCTCGCCGATCGTCACCACCTCCACGCCCCGGTCGCGCACGTTCCACCACGGATACACGTTCGACGGATATTCCACGTCGATCGTCAGAATTCGATCCCCCGCCCGCCAGTCCAGCCCCTGCGCGATCACGTTCACCCCCTCCGCCGTGTGATGCGTGATGCCGATCTCCACCGGCTGCACGTTCAGCATCTTCGCCCACCCCTCACGAATCCGCCGCGGCAAACCCGAAATGTGCGCGAACAACTCCGTGTAAGGCCGCTCCGCCCGAATCCGCTCCGCCGCCTCCACCGCGTCCGACTTTGGCTGCGGCGCTATCCCCGCGTGATTGAACGACGCCCCCCGCTCTAGCCGCGGCAGTCGGCTTCGTATGTCCGATGCGATCCGTTCCAGGGTCTGATCCATAGCCGACACATCATACCCTCCGCCTGCCGATCGCGGTTTGGCCCCGCCCCGTCGCTCATGCTACGATGACCGTTTCGTCAGACACACCCAACGCAGGACACCCCGACATGGGCGCAAAAGTAGCGAAGTTCGGCGGCAGTTCCCTGGCCGCCACCGACCAGTTCCAGAAAGTCCGCGCCATCATCGAAGCCGACCCCGACCGCCGGTACGTCGTCCCCTCCGCCCCCGGCAAACGCGACGACAACGACCAGAAAATCACCGACCTGCTCTACCTCTGCCGCTCCACCGCCGCACAGGGCGTGTCCATCGACGAAGTCTTCTCCCGCATCGCCACGCGCTACCTCGACATCGCCGCGCAGCTCGGCCTGTCGATCGACTTACAGCCCCACCTCGACACAGTCCGCGCCGCCATCGAGGCCGGCGCGTCCGACGATTACACCGCCAGCCGTGGTGAATACCTCAACGGCCTGATCATGGCCGACCTGCTCGGCGTCGAATTCATCGACGCCGCCGACGTCGTCCGCTTCGACGATCGCGGCCGATTCGATGCCGACCGCACCCAATCCATCATCAGCCGGCGCCTCGCCCAATCCGATCGCGCCGTCATCCCCGGCTTCTACGGATCCATGCCCAACGGCGATATCAAAACCTTCTCCCGCGGCGGCTCCGATGTCACCGGCGCCATTGTCGCCCGCGGCGCGGCCGCCGACGTCTACGAAAACTGGACCGACGTCTCCGGCCTCCTCATGACCGACCCCCGCATCATCGACAATCCCCGCTCCATCGAGACCCTCACCTACGGCGAGCTCCGCGAACTCGCCTACATGGGCGCGTCCGTCCTCCATGATGAAGCCGTCTTCCCCGTCCGCGAGGCCGGCATCCCCGTCAACATCCGCAACACCAACCAGCCCGAGCACCCCGGCACCATGATCGTCGCCGACGCCGGACCCGCCACCGGCGCCACCCCCCTCACCGGCATCGCCGGTCGAAAAGACTTCACCGTCATCGCCATCGAAAAAGCACTCATGAACGCCGAACTCGGCTTCGGTCGCCGAGTCCTCGACGTCCTCGAACAACACCACGTCAGCTTCGAGCACATGCCGTCCAGCATCGATACGCTCAGCGTCGTCATTGCCGACGCGCAACTCAACGACAAACTCGACACGCTCGTCGATCAGATCCACGCCGACTGCAAGCCCGACTCCGTCCACGTCCACCCCAACATGGCCCTCATCGCCACCGTCGGCCGAGGCTTGGCCTCCCATCCCGGCATGGCCGCCCGCCTCTTCACCGCCCTCGGCGACGCCAACGTCAACGTCCGCATGATCGACCAGGGCTCGAGCGAGCAAAACATCATCGTCGGCGTCGAAGCCGATGAATTCGAAAACGCCATCCGCGCCATCTACCATGCCTTCGTGAACGCCAATGACTGACCGCCCGTCATTTGAAGATGTCTACATCAAATTCGCGCAAGCCATCGCCGCGCGATCCACCTGCAACCGCCTACAGGTCGGCACCGTCATCACCTCCGCCGATCACCGCAAAGTGTTCGCCGTCGGCTATAACGGAAACGCATCCGGTTTGGATAACCAATGCGACCGCGAAGAACCCGGCAACTGCGGTTGCCTGCATTCAGAAGAAAACGCCGTCATCAATTGTGATTGCCCCCGCGACGCTCAAAAACACGTCTACGTCACCCATCTGCCCTGCTCCATGTGCGCCAAACGCCTGATCAACCTCGGCGGCGTCATCAAAGTCGTCTACCTCAACGACTACCGCAAAAAAGACGCCGTCACCATCCTCGAATCCGCCGGCATCGCCGTTCACAAATACAACGGCGCGTCAGGCTGACACGCCGCCGCATGGCACGCCACTCAATTGCGCCGTCACCGCCCCGATGAGCCGCGACCCTGAGGGAGCGGACACCTATTCGATCACCGGCACCAAATCCTCACGCGAATCCTCCGGCCGCGCGAACAGATCCGCTTCCGCATTCACGAACTGCAGATTGCTCAGCCGCACGTCACCCATCGAATCGCCGTGAATCCCCTGATCGCGATCTCAGTGCCAGAACTTCCATGTCGTCGAGATCATCGCCCCGCGAAGATTCTCGAAATCGTGATACGTGATCGCGTGTGGCTCCGCGTTCGCCTTCGCCGTGTCCTGGTAATACGTGATGATGTACGCCATCGAATACAACCGACCCGTCGCCAGATCACGATAGCACACGTACCAGTCGTCCGGCGTGTCCCCCACCCCCGCATCAAACGTCAGCTCAGCAACGTCATACTCCGTGCCCGAATCGTCCAGCGGCATCGTGCCCAGATAGCTCAGATGCGAGCCAGGATCCTGTAGTTTGTACGGCGCCGCCACAAAGTAAGGCCACGTCAACAAATGAAACCGCGCCATCTCCACCTCCGCCGACGCCGGCGACAGCCACGCACGCTCACCATCAAACACCATCACCGGCCCCGCCGTCGTTTCGATGCGCGCCCGGCTCATGTCCGTCGTGAACGTCATCCGACCCTCGAGCATCGTGCCCCCCATGAACGTCACCACGATGTCCGCCGACAGCGCCTCGTGCGCCCGCCACGACCCCGCACCATGCGCGAACTCAATGTCCCGCGCGAAGCGCTCCGCCGTCGTCGTCGTCATCCCACATCCTGACACGACAACCAACCCGATCAATGCCAACCCAGCCCGCATCATGCGATAGTTCATAGTGGACCTCCTGATTTGTGTCGTGACCGTGCGCCGCCGCCTGATTCACCGCGGCAACAGAATCATAACGTTACTTGGTCCGCGCCGCCGACAACGTCCGCCATTCCAACCCCACCATACGCCGCGCGACCCGCGTGATCTGCCCCACGTGAGACACATAATGCGCCAGTTGCCGCTGAATCGCCCCAACACCGTGTACGCCGCCCCGCGCTATTCCGGAATCGCCGAGGCAGGGCGAGGCGCCACAAAACTGGCAACCCGACCGTTGCCCCCGAGGCCCGAGCCCCACTATGATCGGTTGCTCACTGAGCCGAACCGCATTTGCGAACGCGCAAGGCAAACGCGTGATGATCACGATCCGCCAATCCCGGACCAGCCGCAATGCCGACACCCCTCGCCGCTGGTGCGCGGCCCTCCTTCTGCTCGGCCTGCTCATTCCCTTCAGCGGCCTGGCGCAATACACCCACAACCGGCAGCAGCACGACTTACCCGCCGCGCACCACGCCTCACACCACCATCACGACAATGATTCACGCCCAACCCCGCAATCCAAGCCATCCGCCCCGCACAATTGCCCGCTCTGCCTCGCCTTGAGCTGCAACGTCGCCACCGCTGCCGATCTCAGCGCCGACGTCTTCGATCCACAATTCACCGCCTACCAGGTCGGCCTCTCCGCCGACCCAAGACTCCAGACCTCCCCTCTCCACACTCACGCCGGACGCAGCCCGCCTCGCGCCATCCTCTAACGTCCGCGCGTCCCTTTCCCCCACGTCACCAGTCCGCTTGGAATGTCTCACGATGACTTTCTCGTGGGCTGATGTCCATATTTCGCGAGGTGTGATATGCGTTCTCGCAGCGCCTTTACGCTGATCGAACTGCTCGTGGTCATCGCGATCATTGCCTTGTTGCTCGGCATCCTGTTGCCCTCGCTCAGCAGGGCACAAAACGCCGCTAGGGCGGTGACCTGCATGAACAACATGCGCCAGATCGAAACCGCCCATTGGGCCTACATGTCCGACTTCAACGACTCCATGGTCGACGTCGGTCTGGCCCATGCCGGCGCCCATCAGGACGAAGACCGTACCTGGATCAAGACACTCCAGGACTACTATCAGAACAGCCAGGATTCCGGGCAAGGCAGGGAGATCAACGCCCGCTCGGCGTTGGACGACAGCCCGCATTGGGGGCCCGCCCCCGCCGGCCTGCCCATCGCTGGCGCGCCCACCAATCAGCGCCGGCGCACCAGCTATGGCCTGAATGATTACCTGACCACCGCCGCGCCCCTGGCCTCGCAGCGTCACGCCAAGATGTCCCAAGTCCCCAGGCCCGCCGCCACCGTGCACGTCTTCATCATGGCCTTCGAAGGGGACTTCGCCGGCGCTGACCATGCCCACGCAACCGGCTGGTTCAGAAACAACCCTCCCGCCCACGTCCTCGCCGCTCGCCAAGTGCAAACCAATGCCGTCAGCGGCGAGCCGGGCACCGCCGAAGCGACCAGCAACTGGGGTTTCCTCGACGGACACGTCGAGCAGGTCCCGTTCTCCGACCTCGGCAACAGTCCCACGTTCAACAAATTCAACCCCGACGTCAGCCCATAGCCGACGCGAACCCATGACTCATTGCTCGATGCGAGCAAGAAAGCGAAGAACCAAAATGATGAATGCTTATATCCAGACCACACCGGACCGAACCATCGGATTCGCCGCGCTGGCCCTGATGCTGCTCACCGCATCGCACGCCTTCGCCCAACACACCGATATCGAGTTGACCTACGACAACAACAAGATAGAAATCGAGTTCTCCCCCGAAGGCCACGTCTTTGAAGGCGACATGCCCACGTCCGGAGTGCTCACCGGCTTCACCGACGAACCCGGCTTCGCCTCCGAGACCAGCGAAGGCCTCGGCGTCAATCCCAACGATTTCATCAGTTATCACGTCGTCGGCGGCCTGCTGTATCACGACGGCGCCAACTTCGCCGCCACGTCCGAAACCATCGCCGGCGACGACGTCCCCGACTTCGGGACCGTCATCATCTCCCAATCCGCCACCGCTGGCGACGGCCTCGGCGGCCTCATCGGCCAAGCCGACACCTCCGGCGATTTCCACGCCGATCTCGGCTGGCAACTCTCCGTCCCCGCATCCGCCGGCGCCTACGCCGTCCCCCTGGAACTGGCCACCGACGAACCCGGCATCGCCAACTCCGATCCCTTCTACATCGTCTTTAACTTCGGCCTCGACGATCTAACACTCGAAAGCGCCGTCGAAGACTTCGCCTACGCCATCAATCCCATCGATGCCGACGTCAATTTCGACCGCCTGGTCGACATCGCCGACCTTGCCCTGATCGGCAGTCAATGGGGCACCCCGGGCCACGGACCATTTAATGCCGACGTCGCCCCTGATCCCTACGGTGACGGCAATGTCGACGTCGCCGATCTGGCCATCGTCGGATCCAATTGGGGAAACGCCGCCACCACTTCCCTCGCCGACGCCGTCAATGTCCCCGCGCCCGCGGCATGGCCCGGCGCGATCACGACGCTCATCTACTTCACATGCCGACGACGACGCAATCTCCACGTCATCTGACCGAACGCGCGCCAACCTCACGAGCGGGCAAACGGGCGGCGCCGCAACGGGTCGCGGCGCCGCCTTTCGACATGCCACCCCAATATCTATCCGCCCCGACGCGCCGCCTTCAAAAACTCCGGCCTCCCACGCTACCGGTTCCGCGCCACCGACAGCGTCTGCCACCCCGGCCCCACCAGCGATCGCGCCACCCATGTAATCTGCCCCACGTGGTACGCATAATGCGCCAGTTGCCGCTGAATCGCCCCCATCACCGTGTATTCCTCGTCCCGAATCGTCACCGTCTTCTGCAGATCGTCATCGCTCAGCCCATTGATCGCCGCCAGACACGTCGCCCAGCCCGCTTCCCACACTTCCATCAGCTTCCCACGCGCCAGATGCCCATCGATAAACTCCCCGTCGCGGTCCCACCAGTCCTTCTCCCCGTCCGTCATCAGAAAATCCGTCCACCGCGACTCCATGTTCCCCGCCATGTGCTGCATAATGATCGCGATGCTGTTCGCCTCATCGTCCGGCTTCCAATACAGCTGCTCGTCGCCCACCTGCGCCACCGCGCGCTCCGTCATCACCTTGTACGCATGCAACTCGTATCGAATCGTATCCAGATAGGCGCTCATGATGTCTTCAATGCCTCCTCGATCAGCGCAACCGCCCGCGCCGCCGCGTCCCCGCGCGCCACCATCTCCGCATCCTCACTCGTGCGCGCCTTCAACTCCACCTCATCGCTCTTCAATCCCCGATCGCCCACCGTGATCCGCAGCGGAATCCCAATCAGATCCGCATCCTTGAACTTCACCCCCGCCCGCTCATCACGATCGTCCAACAGCACGTCCACCCCCGCGGCCAACAGCTCGTCATACAACGCGTCCGCCGCCGCCTGCACCTCACCCTCGTACTTGATCGTGGTGATCACCACCTGATACGGCGCGATCGCCATCGGCCAGATGATCCCCCCCTCATCACGACCGTGATCCGATTCAATCCACGCCGCCAGTATCCGATTCACCCCGATCCCGTAACACCCCATCAACACCGGCCGCGCCTGCTGCTGTTCATCCAGCACCGTCACCCCCAGCGCATCGGAATACTTGCTGCCCAGTTTGAACACATGCCCAAGCTCGATGCCCCGCGATTCTCGCAATACGCCCCCGTCATTCTTTGGCGACGGATCACCCTCCGCCGCGTTGCGGATGTCCGCCACGATCACGCAATCGTCATCCACGTGATCCAGCAGATCGCGCTGCCAGTTGAAATGCTTCACGTGATGATCCGCTTCGTTCGCCCCGCACGCCCAGAACTGCGCCTGCGCCGCGTCCGGGTCCACATAAGTCTTGCACGACACCGGCACGTGTGGCCCCACAAATCCAATGGCAAATCCCGCCTCCTTCGCCCTCGCCTCGTCCGCCATCACCAGCACCGACGCCCCCGTCGCCTCCTTCAACTTCCCTTCATTAAGCTCGTGATCGCCCCGCACCACCGCCACCACCCACGACCCGTCCGCCTCGTACACCATCGTCTTCAGCAGATGCGGCGCCTTGACCTTCATGATCTTCCCCACATCCTCAATCGTCGCGCAGCCCGGCGTGTGCACCTGCTCCAACTCCCCCGTCGCTTCTCCTGCCAATTCATGCCCGCGCTCGCCGATCTCGCACTTCTCCACGTTCGCCGCGTAATTCCCCTTGTCCGACTGCAGAATCACATCCTCCCCCGTCTCACACGGCATGATGAACTCATGCGACGCCGACCCGCCGATCGGCCCCGACTCCGCCTCCACGATCACATAGTTGTCCACCCCGCACCGATCGAAAATCCGACAGTACGCGTCGTATTGCCGCTGATACACCGCCCCCAGCGATCCCTCATCAATGTGAAACGAATACGCATCTTTCATCATGAACTCGCGCGACCGCAGCACCCCGAACCGCGGCCGGAACTCATCACGAAACTTCGTCTGAATCTGATACAGCGTCAGCGGTAATTGCTTGTAGCTCTTCACGAACGCGCCGAACATGTCCGTGATCACTTCCTCGTGCGTCGGGCTCAGCGCCTGCGCCCGCCCGTGCCGGTCCGTCAGCACGAACAGATTGTCACCGTAATCCACGTTCCGCCCGCTGCGCTCCAGCGATTCAATCGGCTGCATCGCCGGCATGAACACCTCCACCGCTTCCGCCGCGTTCATCTCCTCGCGGATGATGTCCATCACCTTCTGCATCACCCGCCAGCCCAGCGGCAGATACGAATACGTCCCCGCCGCCACCTGCTGAATCAGCCCCGCGCGCAGCATCAATTGATGCGACGGCACCACCGCCTCGCTCGGCACCTCACGCAACGTCGGAATCATCGAGTTCGACCAGCGCATCGCGCATCACTCCCACGTGACAAAGTGCGGCATGATAACCCGCCGCCGACCGTTCGGCGACACGTCACCGCCCCGTAACGGGTTTTACCTGTGAACGGGCAGTCCCACCGACCGCCCCACGCCCCGTCATTCCGCCGATTCCACCGTCACCCCAAACTCCAACAGATGCACCTCGCGCTCCAGGCACAGGCCCGCATCGTTGCACGCCTGCGCCGTGACCTGCAGCGTCGTCGCCGCCTTGCCCGGCTCAGCCTCCGCCGCAATCCGCAACCGGGCCGTCAACTCCAGCCGCCCCTCATGCACGTTGACCGTCTCATCAATGTCCCCGTAGCGCCGCTCCGTGCCCGCCGGATAGTCCATCGCCTCCAGCGTGATCCCCGCCCGATCGACCAGCGCCACGCTCGTGGGAATCAATCGCTCCGCCCCCGGTTCGTTCGCGTAAATGTGCCACCCCTCATCCATCAACAATTCCAACCGCACGTCAATCACATCGCCCGGCTCTCCGCTCAACGACTCCGCGAACGCCTTCACCGTCACCGGCTCCTTGTAAACCCACGCCACCGGCATCTCGCCGTCGGTTCCCACCGTCATCGGCGCATCGCCCAGCGACTTCAGATCGCTCCGCAAATATTCCGCCGCCGCCAGATTCAGATACTCCGTCGCCGACGCGCGCGCCCACATCAGCCCGGACAGCGCCCGCAGCATGTCCCGCGCCGCGTCGGCAAAACGCGCCTCGCCCGTCACCACCGCCAGCCGCGTCAGCGCCCGCGCCGCCGCGCCGTTCCCTGACGGCACGTTCCCCCCGCCTATCAGATCCTTCGACCGGAATATCTTCTCGTCATGCTCGGCCGGCGTGAAAAAGAAGCCACCCCCGACCTCATCTTGAAATTCCGCCAGCATGCGATCCGCCAACTGCGTCGCCTGATCCACCCGCCGCGCATCGCCCGTCACCGCGTGCAATTCCAGCAGCGCGTGAATCATCAGCCCGTAATCATCCACGTATCCGTCGATCTTCGCCTCACCCGCTCGATACGTGCGCTGCAGTCGCCCGTCGCGCACCATGTGCGTGAGAACGAAATCCGCCGCGCGATCCGCCAGGTCCAGGTAGTGCGGCTCATCCAGCACCCGCGCCGCGTACGCCAGCGAATCGATCATCATCGCGTTCCACGCCGTCAGCACCTTGTCATCCAGATGAGGCCGCACCCGCTCGTACCGCGCCGCCAGCAGCTTCCCGCGCGCACCGGACAGCTGCTCCACCAACGCTTCAATATCCGCGCCGCGGTCCGTCGCGTCCTTCGCCATCTCTTCCGGCAGCGAAATTCCACCCGGCAGGAAGATCACGTTCGTCCCCGTCCGATGCCCTGTCGCCTCCTCAACAAAATTCCCTTCCTCCGTCAGCCCGTACACGCCGCAAAACAGTTCGCCCTCAGCCTCGCCCAGAACCTCCATCACCTCCGCGATCGACCACACGTAATACTTCCCCTCCTCGCCCTCGCTGTCGGCATCCAGCGCCGAATAGAACCCGCCGTCACCATCCAGCATCTCCCGTTCCAGCCACGTCACGATGTCCGTCACCAACGTGCGATACTTCTCCCGCTTCGTCAGCAGATACGCATCGGTGTACGCACGCAACAGCGGCGCGTTGTCGTACAACATCTTCTCAAAGTGCGGCAGGAACCAATGATCGTCCGTCGCATACCGATGGAACCCGCCCCCCACGTGATCGTGTACGCCCCCGCGCGCCATCGCATCCAGCGTGTGCGTGTACACCTTGATCAGATGCTCATTCGAATCACGCAGCGCCACTTCCGCCATCAACGCCAACCGACCGTGCGGCGGAAACTTCTGCTGGCCCGCCCCGCCGAATCCCCCGTTCTTCTGATCGTATTGCGATAGATAAGACTGAATCGCCAGACCGACAAACTCCGGCGTCAGCTCCCGCTTCTCCGTCGCGTCCAGGTCCGGCGCTCCGTATTCCTGGATCGCCGTCGCGAATCGGTCCGCCATCTGCTCGACTTCCTGACGATTGTCACGCCACCGTTCCGCCAGCCGCGTCAGAATCGCCTTGAACTGATCCCGCGGCCAATACGTCCCCGCCGACCACGGCCGGCCGTCCGGCGTCAGCCACACCGAGTTCGGCCAGCCCCCCCGACCCGTCGCCAACTGCGTGGCCATCATGTATTGCGCATCGATGTCCGGACGCTCCTCGCGATCCACCTTGATCGCCACGTAATGCTCGTTCAAAATCGCCGCCACGTCTTCATGCTCAAACGATTCGTGCGCCATCACGTGACACCAGTGGCACGTCGAATAACCCACCGACAGAAAAATCGGCTTGTCCTCCGCCGCCGCCTTCGCGAACGCCTCCTCGCCCCACGGATACCACGCCACCGGATTGTGCTGATGCTGAAGCAGATAAGGGCTCGTCTCGCCGCTCAGTCGATTCGTCTTGTCCGGCATCGGCTCCGCCGGCTGCGCCGTCGGCGAATCGGGCGCGACCCCGCAACTCACCGAAGCACCAATCAGCACCACGAGAATCATCATCAGGACAAGCATCGACATGGGCATCACTTTCGTCATGGGTGTTCCAATATCTTCACCGCACCGCAAATGCGGCTCCGATCATCATAGTCAGCCCGACCGCGCCGCGGCGGTCGGATTCCATCTACAACCCCCCGCTCGCGCCCTTCCCGCGGAACGTGTTCGTCTTCAGGTCCCAGATGATGTGCGTGTTGCCCGTCGGCATCAGTTGCCCTTCAATCTCTATCATCACGCGGCGATTGGGCAACGGCATCAGCTCAACAAGCTTTTGCTTCGCATCGTAAACCATCTGATCGGCGTAAGCCGTCATCCCCGTTGCGAAATCCTTGAGCACCACATTCCCGCTGGCATGCACGCGATCCATCCGTAGCGACTCCACCTCGCTGCCCCGCATCACCTCCAGCCCGCCGATCCCCTTCATATCGGCCACCAGCGTATCGGCCCGAAGGTCCAGGCGGCGATTCTTGTTATCAGCCGGCCAATGACTCAAATGGGCGCTCCCCTTGACCGTCACCTGCGTCTTCTGACCGTCGATGACCAACTGATCGGAACTCGTCAGCATCGTCATGCCCCGACCCGTGATCGGCGTCGCCTTCGTCGCCTGATCGTCCGGCTCGGGCCGGTAATCCTCGATCACCAGCGTGCTCGCGCCCTCGACCAACACTCGCTCGATCACGCGGTCGTAGTCAAGATACTCGGCCTCGGTCAACTGCATGCGCGTTTCGAGTTCCGTGTGCAGCGCATCGGTCCATCGCGCCGAAATCAACGACACATCGCCCCGCGCTTCGAGTTGATCGATCGTCCGATGCTTGCCCAGCCCCATCGCCGCCAGCGCCGGGTCCTTCGTGCCCCCGGCCGCTCCCGCTACCGGGTCCATCCCGGCGATCCAAATCGACATCGTCTCAGATCGAAGCGTGTTCTCCTCCAACTTCAGATCGCTGACCTTCGCCACCGCCTTGCCCCGCACCTCGACCTGCGTGCGCAAGCTCCGCTTCACCTTGCCCGCCGCATCCCGCGCCACCAGCGGCCGAGCCGGCGACATCACCATCGACTTCTTCCAAACCACGTCCACCTGCCGGCCGGCTTCTTCCAACGTCGGCACCTGGATGTAACTGAACCGCCCCGCCCCATCCGACGTCGCCCGCACCTGGTCGCGCGGCCCGTCCAACGCCGACAACTTCAACTCCGGAACCGTCAGCGCCATCCCACCATCAAAAATCCGCACCGGCACCCCGAACAGATTCAGCCACGCCATGTCGTCCGCCGACACCACCCGATCGCCCTGAATGTGCATCCCCTGTTTCTTCAGGTGCACTTTCACCTCCCCCTCAGCCGTCAGCGACGTAATACGCAGCCGCCCCCCGATGTCCGACACCGTCGCCTCATCGTCGACCTTCGGCACGACCGATACATCCAACTCCCGTGCCGACAGTGCCTGCTCGATATCTTCAACCTTCACCCCGTCATGCCCAACGATGCGCGTCGGCACCACGCGCCCCTCCGCATCCTCCGCCAGGTCCACCTCCAACGTCGCGCCGCTCATCGTGCCCTGATTGTCCGTGATCACCTCTGCGTCGCGCGCATCGATGCGGCTCGCACGCAGCTGATCGTCCCCCGCCACCGCCTCCCAATGAATGTCCAGTTGCGAGCCGGTCATCTGATACTTCGGATCGTCCGCGTGCACGTCGCCGCTGAACTTGGCCAGGCTCAGTTGTTTGGTCCCCGCATGCTCGATGAATTTCACCTCCGCCAGTTCCTCCCACGTCAACCCCATGCCCCGCGCCGA
>NYZD01000053.1 GCA_002685935.1 Planctomycetaceae bacterium
ATATCCGCGCTCCAGTTCAGCGGATGCCCCAGACCGTTTGTCCCCCATTGCGCGCCGACCAACGCCAGATCGCCGATGTCCACTGCCGTGTCGCCGTTGATGTTCGCCCGGTTGACCATGAATGTGAAATTCACCACCGCGTCCTCACCCCCCACACCGTTCGCCGCCTGCCCGTGCACCGACACCAGACCATTGTTCGGCACGACTATCCGCGCCATGTTCCATACGTTGTCAATCGACTGATGCTGCGACGCCGTCCCGGTCAAGAACGTCCCAAAGTCAGTGTCCCCGAACGTGTCGAACGGACTTGGCGCATTACTCGCCTCGGCGCTTGGCGCGTTGTTGTAGTCCTCCTGCGGCGCCATCAAGCCGGGGTCAAACACATAACCCCCAGCGGGTAATTGTTCGCGCAGATGGCTGTCAATCGACGTCGAATACTGCGTGTTGTTCAGAGGCGAATCAATGCCCAACGTCGTCGAGTGATGCTGATGCAGCGGGCCAGTGATGCCGCCGAATCCCGATGCCTTGAAGTCATACGCCGTCGGATTGTTATTGATGTTGCCCGTCCGATTGACCAGCGAAAGCGTCGTCGTCCTCAGATTCTCCGACCCGTCACCGGTTGGGAGAACCGGACTGATCGTCCAGTCCAGAAAGTTGCCGACGTGCACGATCGTAAACGTGTGTGGAATTGGCGCGTGAAGCGGCGGAATCGGCGTACCAACGGGGATCGTGAACTCCCGGCCGAATATCGCCAGATCGCCGACGCTGACCAGGCCGTTGCCATCCAGGTCGGCACTGATCCCCGGTACCCCGCCCGTACCCCATTGGGCACCGACCTGCGCCAAGTCACCGATGTCAATCACCCCGTCGTTGTTGATATCCCCCAGCCCCGCAAGCTGACCCCACGACAACTGCCCCGTCACCAGCAAACACGTCACCACCACACAACCATAAAGTTTTGCCTTCATCGCTTTGCCTCCACAATGTGCCTGTCGACCCTAAGAAGTGACTTTCCCAACCCATCGAACTTAAGATATTATACCAAAATATCCATTTAATGCAGCGATTTCTCCCCCTGGGCTGATCCCAGTCGCCAAGCCGTCGCATGGCGCCATCCCCCCTCTTAATGATCTGGCATCGCGCCACTTAACGCGCCCCGCACTCAGCCCGCCCCAGTACCTGACCGCGCCCAACGCCGCGAATCCAACCGCCTGATTCAACGCGACTAAAAGACCCTCGAATACATCAACCGCCCCGCCCAAAACAATCCCTCAATCCATGTGCGCAGCAACATCCAGGCAGGTCGGATGGGCCAAGCGAGTCTGCGAGCGCTGCCCACCACGAACGGCGCGCCACCCATCACCTCCCCAAACCATCCCCTCACACAACAGCGCACCCCCTGCACCAGTTCGCCCCGCCCCTCACAACCCGACGAACACCGCAATGACTTGCCGTGCCTCTGCACGCCCGCCCATGAACGAATCCCCCACCCCCAACGTACAATCTGCTGCAGGGCAACCCCCATGGACATCCGGCAACGATTCAAACGCCGACTCCTCATCGCCGCCGCCGCCGGCCTGACCGTCACCCTCATCGCCACGCTCGCCGCCTGGCCTTTCAGCTACCTACGCCACGGGCAGCGGGTCACCGAACGGCGAATGTACGACCTGCAGACCAGTGTCGAATTGTATCAGGAATTGGCCGAAACCATCCCCCGGGACCTCGACGACCTGCGCACCCACAATCTGATTCGCGATGGTCAGCAGGACGTCCTGGACGCATGGGGCCACCCGCTCCAATACACCGTCGATGGCGACACCTACACCATCACATCCTTCGGACGAGACGGAGCACCAGGCGGCGTCGGACTCGATGCCGATCTGACCCACGACACACCCTACCCTCCGCTGGCCACCCCTACGTTCACTCAAAAACTGCTTCACCCCGTCACCCAGTCCGTCATCGCCACATGCGCCATCACCGGCATGCTGACTTCAATCCTCTGTTGGCTCTTGGCCAGACCCGATTGGTTAACGCGACCCAAAATCCTGTCGCTCGCGATTCCCATCGGCGCCGTTGTCTTCGGCGCAACGATCGTGGGTCTGATCCTCGCACTGATCCACGTCCCCCCCTTTCATTCAACACACTGACCCATGAACTTCCGCTACCTCACCGACCCCCTCTTCCTCCTCTGCCTCGGCCTCTACGCCGCCAACCGCTGGCTCCTCGAACCCCACCTGCCCAATTCGTTCTTCACCAATCACCTCAACGACCTCATCTGCATTCCCTTCTGCGTGCCCATCATGCTCCTGCTGCTCCGCCGACTCCGCCTCCGCAACCACGACCAGCCCCCGCCGCCCACGAGATCATCATCCCCCTCATCCTCTGGTCGATCATGTTTGAGATCTGGCTCCCCACGATCGCCCGCTTCCGCGGCCTCGCCATCCCCGACCATCGCGATGTATTCTTCTACGCCCTTGGCGCACTGATCGCCGGTCTCACCTGGTTGAGATACTACCGCCCCACCCCCTTGCCCAGTGCCCAGCCCGACACCACACCCCCCCCTCCCACCAACCCCCAACCCTAAACCACCAGCCCCCGACCGCCGTCATCGTTCGCCCCCGCCCAAGCCACCCGGCGCCCTCCCAATCCAGCTCCAGAAAACCAACAAAAAAAACGCCCCAGACATGGTCCATCCGCCGATATCGGGATATGCTGATCTGTTTATTTGCGGCCCGGTGCCTTCGCGGGTCCGCCTTGGAGAGTTGTTGTGATTTCTGCCATCGATTCGACTTTCGTCAATCACCTCCGCACATTCACCGACAAAAACACCGGCCGCGAGATTCGGCAGCTGACCAACCTGCCCAAAGGCGCCTACCTCGGGTACTTCCGATTCCCGAAAACCATGCCCGATGGCCGACTCCTCGCCAGCGCCAGACACGACCACGGCAACCTCATCCTCATCGATCCCGACTCCGGAGATCTGCAACTGCTCCCCCACGCCGGTTGGCTCCGCCTGCGCGAAGTCGACGGCCGGCTCTGGTACCTCGCCCACCGCGATGGACAATCCCTGCGCGGCCGCAAACGTAGCACACCCCCTAACGAACTCCAGCTGTGGCACGTCGACCTCCCCGACGGTGATCCCGTCATGGACGCCGACCTCCCCGAAGACCTGCCCGGATCCGTCGTCGATATCACCGCAGACGGCCGGCACCTCATCCTCGACGAACGAAACGACCCGCTCGCCAATGAACTCATGCCCACCACCTGCGACGTCGACGCGATGACGCGGTACTTCCAACGCGAGCGCAGCGGCGCGACCTGGGCCTACGACATCACCACCGGCCAATCACGCTGCCTCGTACGCACCGACGCCGTCACCCCCTTCCATCACGACGCGTCCCCCACCGATCCCCCCCTCCTGCGCTACGCCCTCGACATGCCCGAATCGCATGGCCAGCGCATCTGGACCATCCGCATCGACGGTTCCGATCAGCATCCCATCCGCCCTCAACTGCGCGGCGAAGTCACGACCCACGAATTCTGGTGGTCCGACCCCAACTACATCGGCTACACCTATCAGGATCGCTGCGGCGATCCCAACGCCGCCGATCACCACTGGGCCGAATACACCCCCGCCCAAACGCAAATCGGCATCGCCGACCTCACCGGCAAAGAGATCTACCTCTCCGACCCCATCAACTGTTACCACTCCCACCTCTACCGCTCATCCGACGGCAGATTCGTCTCCGGTGAAGGCACCGACGGCTGCTCTTTCGTCCACGCCGCCGCCTTCGACTTCAACACCACCCAACTCGACATGATCCCCCTCGCCACCATTCACTCCCACTACGTCCCCTTCCGTGGCCAGGACGTCGACTGCAACTTCTCCGCCGACGGTCGCCACCTCATCTACGCCGACAGACCCGACCCCGACCAACCCCGCCAACTCTACGCCGTCGCCATCGACCTGTAATGATCCCTTGCTCGCCCCCGAGCATCGCATCGCAACGCGGCGCATCTGCTTCACGTCCGCGCCGCCTACCTCGCCTCCCGCGCCAACCCCGCCGTCCCCAGCAACGTCGTCTGATCGTTCACAATCACGTGAATCGGCATCGCCTCCAGCAACCCCCGCATCCGCCCCTTGCCCATGAACGCATCCAGAAACGTCGCCCCCTTCAACTGATCCAGAATCTTCGGCGCGATCCCGCCCCCCAGATACACCCCGCCCGTCGACTTCAATTTCAACGCCAGGTTCCCCGCCTCCGCGCCGTAGAACGAAACAAACATCCCCAGCGCCGCCGCGCACACCTCGTCCCGCCCGCTCATCCCCGCACCCGCAATCACCGCCGCCGCATCCCCCGCCGAGATCTCATGCCGCAACCCCGCCGGCACTTCCCCCCGCCCCGTCTCCGTCAAAAACTCAAACACGTTCACCAGCCCCGGCCCCGACAGCACCCGCTCCACACTCACATGCTCATACGTCCGCCGCAAATACCCAAACAGCTCCACCTCCAGATCATCCCGCGCCGCGAAATCCGAATGCCCCCCCTCCGATGCCATCGCCTCGTACCCCTCACCCACGCGCACCAACCCCGCCTCACCCAGCCCCGTCCCCGCCGAGATCAGCGCCACGTTCCCCTCCGGATCGCGCTGCCCCCGATGTAACTCCACCAGATCCCCATCCCCCAACGACACAATGCTGTACGCGCTCGCCTTCAGATCGTTCACCAACCCCACCCGCGCCAAACCCAACACCGTCGCCAGTTCCGCCGCCTCCACCTCCCACGGCAGGTTCGGCGTCCGGCACACCCCATCCACCACCGGCCCCGCAATCCCGAAACACGCCGCCGTCACCGTCGGCGAATGCTCCCCAACAAACCGTTCAACAATCTCAACCAGCCCCCCGAATTCCCCACTCGCATAGACCGCCCCCCCCATCGGCTCCACCGCGCCGACCTCATCGCCAAACAACGCCAACCGCGAATGCGTCCCCCCCACATCACCTGCAAGAATCATGAATCACCCCGCCATTCAAAAAGGGCACGCGATCACTTCAACCCATACTCTTTCAACTTCCGATACAGCGTCCGCTCGCCGATCCCCAGCAGCTTCGCCGCCTGCTCCCGGTTCCCGCTCGTCAGCCGCAGCGTGTTCCGGATCGCCTGCTTCTCAATCTGTTCAAGCCTCAACCCCGCCAGCGAACCAATCTGCTCCGGCGCCCCGCCGTCCAGTCCGATCTCGTTCGGCACGTGCTGTTCCGTGATCGTCTGCCCATCGCAGATCACCACCATCTCCTGCACCGCATTCAGAAGCTGACGCACGTTCCCCGGCCAGTCATGCTGCATCAATCTCAACTGCGCCCCCTCATCAATCCCCGTCACGTCCTTGCCCAGTTGCTCGGCATACCGCGCGATGAAATGCCGCGTCAGCTCCGGAATATCTTCCCGCCGCTCCCTTAGCGCCGGCAGATGAATCTGCACCCCGCGAATCCGGAAATACAAATCCTCCCGAAACTTCGCCTCACCGATCAGCTTCTGCAAGTCATGATTCGTCGCCGCGATCAACCGCACGTCCGTCTGCCGTGACTCGTTATCCCCCACCCGCACCACCTCACCGCTCTCCAATACCCGCAACAGCTTCGCCTGCATCGCCATCGGCATGTCGCCGATCTCATCCAGCAACAACGTCCCCCCGTCCGCAAACTCAAACACCCCCTCGCGATCGCGCTCCGCCCCCGTGAACGCGCCCTTCACGTGCCCGAACAACTCACTCTCCAGAATACTCTCACTCAACCCCGCGCAGTTCACCGGCTTGAACGGCTTCTTCGTCCGATCCGAATTGTGATGAATCGCCTGAGCCACCAACTCCTTGCCCGTCCCCGATTCCCCCGTGATCAGCACCGCGATCTCCGACGCCGCGATCTGACGCACCTGCGTCAGCACCCGCCCCATCGCCGCGCTCGACCCCACAATCCCGCCCAATCCAAACTTCTCATCCACCTGTTCACGCAACGCCGTGTTGTTCGACCGCAGCATCACCGCCTGCGCCGCCCGGCTCACCAGATTCCGAAACACATCCAGATCCAGAGGCTTCTCGATAAAGTCATACGCCCCCCCCCGCAACGCCGCCTTCGCCGTCGGCACATCCCCGTGCGCCGTCACCATGATCGTCTCGGTGTTCGGCTGAGTCTGCTTCGCCGCCGCCAACACCCGCATCCCATCGTCCGGCTCATCCATCACCAGATCCGTCACCACCACGTCAAACGTCCCATGCCGCAGCTCATCCTCCGCCGATTCACGGTCATGCACAATCGTGCAAACATGCCCCAGACGCTGCAACGCCTCCGCCATCACATCCGCGTGGCCCGCCTCGTCATCCACCACCAACACCTGAGCATGAAATTGTTCCGCCGTTTCATCCATAACCCGTCAGTTTAGTGGACCCGCCGCGACAGGCAAAGATGCGCGCCCCCAAACCGCGCCGCGATGACCAACGAAGTCTGATACCGCGATGGACCCTCAATGACCGTGACGCCCCGGGGCGAGATCTGAATTGCGCCTGTACGAAGCAATATGGATGCGATCACTGCGGGCCTTACCTCGGCGTCGTCAGTGTGCCCGATCGCATGAACCCGCCGCATCGCCTTCTTGCTTACCCGAGTCGCGACGCGACGACCAGGAGCGCTCGAACTTTTTGTTGATGAATTGAACGTTCTTAATTGACTTTCAGATGTGATTACTGCAGTATCGGTGTATGCCGGTTCCGGCAGTCTCCGGGGCGGGGAAAGCTGAGCGACAACTCGGTCTTGCCGTCTGATCGCCAGACCGGCGAGAAGGCCGATCGATCCGATGGAGGCGCTTGGCATGTGTGGCAAGGGGTTAACGGGCACAGTTGATTCGAAGAACAGACCAAGCCTGCGCGCCGCGATCCGGCCGGCCGCCGCCATCACCGCACCGGCGCCATCACAACAACTCACCAACCGCAAGAACCGACCCGCGCGGGTCGGTCCCGGCAAGCATATCTCACCCACGATCCGGCGGACCACCCGCTGATCAACTCGTGAGGACAACACCCATGCAACGACTTCCAACCCACCTGCAGATCACGCTGGCCTGTGTCGGCGTCATGTGCTGCGTCACGCCCTGCTTTGCCGATCTGAGCGACGGCCTCGTCGCCGAGTATCTGTTTGAGGGCAACGCCAACGATACCAGCGGCAACGCCTTCCACGCCACCGCGGCCGGCCCGACGCTGACCACCGGCCGCAACGGTGATCCCAACTCCGCCTACCTGTTCGATGATTTCCTCGAAGTCATTCAAATACCAGACGCGGTCCTCAACGCCCGAACCGATTTCTCGTTCTGCGTGTCCCTCAACTTCACCATCACGCCCCCCCGACAACATTCCCGCAATCCTCTCCGGCGCCAACGCCAGCTTCACCAACGAGATCCTCCTCGTCCGATCCGACGCCTCGCCCGATGACCTGACCGTCGCCCTGCACGATGCGTCATACATCGCGACCGTCCTCGCACCCGGTGAGGCCGAACCCAACACCTGGACCAGCTTCGCTTGGGTCAGGGACGTGTCCGGATCGACCTCCACGTCCACGATCTATGTCGACGGGATTGTCCGAGACGTCCGCACCAACAGTTTTGACGGTGCGCTGAGCATCGGGCTCGACGGACTTTACCTCGGGAACGACCAGGATGTCCTCGCCGACGCCTTCACCCCGGCTAACCAGTTCCACGGCGTCATGGACAACGCCTACTTCTACAATCGACCCCTGTCCGAGATCGAAATCCGCAACCTCCACGGCATCCCCGCCCCGTCCGCTCTGCTCGCCGGCCTGGGGCTCTTCGGCGCACTCGCCGCGCGGCGGCATCGAAAGACCTAGCCACGTAATCCGGAACATCGACATCCAGACCCTGTCCCGCACCGTGCCATCGCCGCTCGCCGGATCGATTGTGTCCGTGTCGTCTCAACACAAACACTTCCACTGACCCGGGCTCCCCTGCGGTGCCCGACCCACTGCTCCAGCGTCGAATCACTCACAGATCACCCTATGAGGACAACAACATGCATCCGACCCGACACCTGCCGTTCCTGACGCTCGCGTTGCTGGCGATCTGCGCCGCCCGCGTTGCCGCCCAGCCCGAACTGTCAGTCCTTAGTTCGTTCGGCGCGCCAGACTCGCGCGCCCCCCAGGGCATCGACACCGACCCCTCCGGATCGCTTTGGATCTCCACCGCGGCGCCCAGCACCGCGACCGATCCGATCTTCGAGGTCACCCGCGCCGGCAGCGTCCTCACCCAGTTTGCCTCGCCGGGAACCGACGCCCAGGCCATCGATTACGACACCACGTCCAACACGCTCTGGCATGTCACCTCGCCCACCTTCGCCCAGTCAACGCTTTACAATCTTTCCACAAGCGGCAGTGTGCTGAATTCCGCGCCCGTCCGAACCGCGTTCGGCGATGTCCAGGGCGTTACGCACCACAACACGACCGGCCACATCTGGCTCACCAACTCTGGGGGCACGCTCTTCGAGACCGACCTATCCACGACCGTCTACAACACGTTCAATTCCTCGCCCACCTTCAGGTTCGGCGCCGCCGTCGACTATGACCCCTCGTCAGGCAACCTTTGGGTCTCAGGTCAGGACCTCACCACCGGGCGCAACGTCCTCGCCGAACTCGATGCCGCCGGCACATTCTTGCGCACCCTCAACGTCCCGGTGTCGATCGGCGGCATCCAGGACATTGCCGTCGACGGCGCCGCCTTCTGGATCTCAGACATCACCGGCGACTTCCATGAAGTCGCCGCCATCCCCGCGCCCCCCGTGCTGATCTCCGGCCTTGGGCTCTTCGCCGTCCTCGGCCTTCGCCGCCGAACCATCTGACACATCGCCCCGGCACGTTGCCGGACGCTCTTATCTTCTCTCTGTCGTCCGCTTAACGGATAGGAAAGGCTCGAAATGAGTATCAACAACATCGATCATGCAATCGACCACCACAGCCGATCACGTCGCGCACCGCGATTGCGGCGTGTGACTGCCCTCGTCCTTGCCGTGCTGCTGTGCGCCGCCGCAGACGCCAACGCTGTCAACTTCATTCACACGACCACAGATCTTTCGCTGGCCCGCCTCGAAATGGGCGCGGCCACCGCCAACGGCATTGTCATGTTTGCCGGCGGGAACACCGCCTCCGGCGATACCAACACCACCGCCGTCGTCGATGTCTTCAACGCCAATACCAACGTCTGGTCAACCGACACTCTCTCCACCCAACGCAAGGAACTCAGCGGCGCCGCGGCCGGCAACAAGCTCGTATTTGCCGGCGGACGTCACGGAACAACCGGCGTCCTGACTCGCGTCGACATCTACGATACCGTCGCAGGCACTTGGTCCGCCGGTGACCATCTGTCACTCGCTCGCCACAGCATGGGCGCTGCCGGGGTCGGTGATCTCGCTGTCTTTGGCGGCGGTTGGCACAGCCACTTCGACCACCGCGACGAAGTCGACATCTACGACGCCTCGACCAACCTCTGGAGCACCGCGACATTGAGCCAGGATCGCGAACGCCTCGTCGGAGTCGGCGTCAATGACCTCGCCATGTTCGCCGGAGGCGTCGACGATTCCGGAAACAATCGCGTCGATGACGTTGACATCCTCAACACCCAAACCAACATCTGGTCAACCGCCACCCTCTCTCAAGCCAGACATCGCCTGTCCGCCGCGTCGTCCGGAGATCTCGCGCTCTTTGGCGGCGGCAGCTCCAACTCAGGGCCCTCGACCGTCGTTGATATCTACGATGTAAACGCAAACACATGGTCCGTCGACGACCTCTCCCAGGCACGCTGGAACCTGGCCGCGGCAGCCGTCGGCAACTTTGTGTTCTTCGGTGGAGGAAGCCTCAGCAGTGGCTTCTCGGATCGGGTCGATGTCTACCACACCCTCACCGGTCAGTGGTCCCAGTTGCAGTTGTCCGAGGCCCGCGCCAGCGTCACCGGCATCGCCATCGGCAACAGCGTCATGTTCGCCGGCGGGGAAACCGCATCCGGCCGTTCCGCTCGCGTCGATATCTTTACCGTGATCCCCGCCCCCTCCGCCGCCTGCGCCGGCTCCGTCGGATTGCTCTTCCTCGCCATCGGCCGTGCATCCCGCGGACGTCGGTCCCAGTGACCAGACTCAACGCCGTGCCCTGTTGACATCGCACCCATTGATCAGTCACGGAGCCCCGAGCCCCGCGTCGGGGCTCCGTCTATCCACCACCCACCATCCCCACTATCCTAATCCCCATGCCCATCATCGACGTCCACTCCCACGCCCTGCAGTACCCCCAGCACTTCACCGACGACTTCCGCCGACAGGCCCGCCGCGCCCGCGCCGACACAGAAATCGACCTCACCGTCCGCTACGCCGACTACCGCGCCGCCTGCCCGCCCCAAACAATCACCGTCGTCTTCGGCGGCAAAGCCAAACTGTCCGGCTTCTGGGTCGACGACGACCACGTCGCCCGCTACGTCGCCCGACACCCCAAACAGCTCATCGGCTTCCTCGCTCTCGACCCCACCCAGCCCGGCTACTACAAGGAAATGCGCCGCGGCCACGAACAGCTCGGTCTCCAGGGCATCAAGCTCATGCCCATGTACGCCGGATTCGACCCCCGCGATCCCCGACTCGATCCCATCTACCGCTACGCCTCCCGCAACGACCTCCCCATCCTCCTGCACACCGGCACCACCTTCGTCGCCCAGGCCCCGCTCCGTTGCACCCTCCCCCGACTCCTCGACGACGTCGCCGTCCGCTTCCCCGACGTCAAAATGATCCTCGCCCACCTCGCTCACCCCTACGAAGACGAATGCATCGTCACCATCCGCAAACACCCCAACCTCTTCGCCGACATCAGCGCCCTGCACTACCGCCCCTGGCAGCTCTACCACTCCCTCATGCGCGTCCAGGAATATGGCGTCTGGGATTCCCTGCTCTTCGGCTCCGACTACCCCTTCACCACCGTCAACGCCTCCATCACCGGCCTCCGCGCCCTCAACCAAATGGTCGAACAAACCAACCTCCCCCAACTCGACGCCAAACAAATCGAATCCCTCATCCACCGCGATTCCCTGAAACTCCTCGACCTCAAACGCCCCCGCTGATCACCCCCCCCGTCACGCATCCGCCATTCAAACCGCATCCATAATCAACGCACCCCCACCTCCCCAATAGCCGCACGTGGCAACGTGCGGTCCGCTTCCCTCCGACCCGGTCACAGCCTCTCCCCCCAACGCCGCGACTCCCTCAAAGCACGATACAATGGTGAACCGCAGGCAGACCAGGCCGCTTCAAGATCCACTGTGATGCAGCAACACCGTTAGTCAAGGGTGCTCTTCACAAGAACCGGACAAGGTCGAACTAGTCCCGCAACACCCAGCGCACCAACGGAAACACACATGGCATGGCATGAGTTCATCATCGTTGAACCGCTGCCCGCATGCAGCGCCGCTGGCACATACAAGCCTCGACGTGACACCGACTTCCGCTTGAGCCGGGCCAACATACGCCCCGCACAACCCGTCGCGCCGCCCGCCAGGCGCGCTTGGCCCAACCACCGCAAAACCACAGCACACCCAACATGAACAACAAACCCCCCATCGTCCAAAACACCTTTGCCAAAGGCCCCGAGGGCTGGTGCGCTTACGACTACCACGCCAGCCTGATTGGCCCAACGCGAAACATCTTCATCCTCACCACGTGGCAATCCGAAGGCGGCCCGCAAAACGCCGGCTACGTCTGGGCCGACAACGCCCGATGGAGCGCCGACACCCCCGAACAGCCGCTGTCCATCCTCCCGCTGCTGTTCTATCTCAGTTGGGCAAACCAGGACCCCATCGATCTGCGCGACGCCCAGGTCTCGGTCTACCTGCGCGGCGACGACCTCCGGCTCGACGCCGCGCGGTGCCTCTTCTGGGTCCACGGCGCCGGCGGCCGCTGGCACCTCGCCAGCCAGCCCCTGCCCATCTCCGACGGCGCATGGTCCGCCGACCCGCTTCGCTTCACCCTCGCCAACGACGAAGCGCTCTGGCATCACAGTTGGCCGCGCGACGATCAACATCCCAGCTCCCTCAACGATATCCTCACCCGGACGATCAGCTACGGCTTCTCGTTCGTCGGCTTCTCCAGCGAAGTCACCGGCCGACTGTCGATGAGCCAATTCGAGATCGAATCCGCAGCGCCCTGACTCACCGAGTTAGCGCAATCAACCCCCCGCCGTAATACGATGACCAATAGCAGTCCGTGGTGGAAGTCAGATTTCGCGTGACTGTCGTCATGCGGCCGTCGACCTCGATTCGGTTCGCTGACGTACCCGCGAATCGTCATCTCATCCAGCATCACCATCGTCTCGTTGCTGTGATAACCCTTGTCCGCCACCCCTTCGGTCATCCACCGCTCGTGCAACTGATCCGACGTCTGTTCATCGTCCGCCAACTCACCCAACTGCTCGGTCGCACCCACGATCGTCTCGCCC
>NYZD01000054.1 GCA_002685935.1 Planctomycetaceae bacterium
CATGAAGCCGGTCACCCGCCGCGTTCCGGCGCAGCCGCTCTCCACTGAGTCCACGACGGCCGATGCGCCGCCCCGCGCCATCCCCAATTACCTGGCGCAGCTTGATCGAAAGACTGTCGTGCTCGTTGAGCTCGACCCGCCCAAGAATACCGACCTGCCCAAGATGCTCCGCAGTGCCCGTCAACTCGCCGAAGCTGGTGCCGACGCCATCACCCTCGGCGATTCACCCCTCGCCGGGCTGCGCATGAACGGGCTGATGATCGGCCCGACGATCGAACAGGAAATCGACATCCCCGTCATCTGTCACCTCGCCTGTCGCGATCGCAATGTCATCGGCACGCAATCGCTTCTGCTCGGCGCCGATGCGCTGGGACTGCGCTCCGTCCTCGCCCTGACCGGCGACCCCGCCAAAGTCGGCGACCACCCCGATGCCGTGAGCGTCTATGAACTGAACAGCTTCAAGCTTGTCGAGCTGATCAACCGGATGAACCACGGCCAGACCCTCGCCGGCCGCTCGATCGGCCGCCCCACTGCTTTCGAGATCGGCGTCGCGTTCAATCCGAACAAACGCGACGTCATGCCCGAGGTCCGCCGCCTGAAGCGCAAAGCCGAACGCGGCGCGACGTTTGCCCTGACTCAGGCCGTATTCGATGCCGACACCATGCGTGTTGCCTGTGAAGCCGCCCACGAACACGTGGACATCCCCGTTTTCGCCGGTGTATTCCCGCTGCTATCCGATCGTCACGCCGAGTTTCTGCACAACGAATTCCCCGGCGTTACCGTGTGCGATGACGTGCGACACCGGATGGCCGCCGCCGCCCCCGACAAAGACCGAATGGCTGCTGAGGGTATGGCCATCGCCCGCGATTTGATCGATGCCTTCCGCGAATCCGCCGACGGGCTCTATCTGATCCCGCCGCTCAATCGTGCTGCGGTCGCCGTGGAATTGCTGCATTACATCCACGCCACCGAACCAGCCCCCCAGAGCTGACCCGCCCCTGCCCATATACTATGGACCGATGAAACGCCGTCTGGCTGAATTGCTGTTGCACGGAGGCAAGGCGCCGCGCTGGCTGTTTGAGCGCATGACGCGGTTGGCCGGCGCGATCACCATGGCCGTGGTCGATGAGCACGGACCGGCCGACATGCTCCGCCGTTTGTCCGATCCATGGTGGTTCCAGGCATTTGGCTGCGTGCTCGGGTTTGATTGGCACAGTTCCGGCGTCACCACCGTCACCTGCGCCGCGATGAAAGAAGCGTTCAAACAGTTCGGCGATGACATGGGTATCATCGTCGCCGGCGGCAAGGGCGGCACATCACGCAAGACCCCAAACGAAATCGCCGAGCAGTCCGGCCGCCTTGCCATCACCGGCGGCGATCAGTTGATCCATGCCTCACGCACCAGCGCCAAGGTCGACTCCGCCGCGGTGCAGGATGGCTATCAGGTCTATCAGCACGCGTTCTTCTTCACGCCCGCCGGACAATGGTGCGTCGTCCAGCAAGGCATGAATGAACAGCGCGGCTGGGCTCGTCGTTATCACTGGCTCGGTGAATCCGTGGACGACTTTGTGCGCGAACCCCACGAGGGCATTTGCGATCTTGCCAAAACCGCCCGGTGCCCCCGCTTTGACGACGATGCCCACCCCCTGCTCAACATGGTCGCCGACGAGGCCGATGCGAATCGCAAAGGCTGCGCCCAGCTCGTGCGCGACAATCACCAACACCTGATCGACGAGATTGAACGACTCACCGCCGGTCCCACCCTCTTCGCCCCCGCCCATCACCCCGTGCTCCCATCGGACATCAATGTCGATCGCTTGCAGCGCATCGTCCACACGGCACACGAGCAACACCCCGAGAACTTCGAGCAACTGTTGACCACCGCGCAAGTCGGCCCCGCTACCTTGCGCAGCCTGTCGCTGATCGCTGAACTGATCTACGACGCCCCCGCATCACACCGTGACCCCGCCTCCGCCTACGATGATGCCGACACGCGCAACGGTCGCCGCTGGGCTGACTATAGCTACGCCCACGGCGGCAAGGACGGCCACCCCTTCCCCGTCGATCGCGACACCTACGACCGCAACATCCACATCCTGCTCGATGCCGTCCGTACATCCCGCCTTGGCGAGACCGACAAACGTGATGCGCTCAAACGATTGGCCGCCGCCACCGAAACCACCATCTCGTGATCGCCGCCCTACCGCGGCATCGGAAGCCCGGCTTTCTCGGCCTCAATCTCCGCGGCGACCTCCGGATCCGCTTTGCCGCGCTCCGCCCGCTCATCGACATATACCTTGAACGGTCCGTTGTGCGCCAACGACCGCTCCCACGGGGAAAGATCCGGGTCCGCCGGATCGATCTCCGTCAGCCACTCATCCCGCCATGCATCAAAGAGCAGCGCGCAACGCGGTTTGCGATTGTCGCTGTGCGACGAATTACCCGAGTGCAACAAAAGATGATGAATGAACAAACAGTCCCCCGGCTCGGCCACAAACTCGTACGGCTCCGGCAGCTGTTTGTCCTTGAAACACTCAAGCGCTCCGCCCGGCGCGTTCAACTTCGGATCGTCAATCAACATCTTTTGAATGATTCGGGGATACCCCGGCCAGCAAGTGAAGTTCCCGCTGAAGGGCTCGGTGTCCACCAGCGATACCATCATCGAGAACCCCCGGTACAAGATCGGAATGTGATCCCCGCCGAAATCGATATGGCCCGACTTGGACAGTTCCTGTTTCGCCTCCGGCTCGTACGGCTTCAAGAAAATGTAGAACGTTTCCCGCCCGTTCCATTTGCCCGGCCCGTGCATCGTCTCAATTGCATCCAGCACCGCCGGTTGCTCATATATCTTCTCAAGCACGGGATCACTGCGGCCGACCCGAAACGGCTCGTGAAGCGCGCCCGGCTTCTCGCTTGTCCACTGATCCAACGGCCTCGGATCGTCCACGATCTTCTTGATCTGCTCGACCGCTTCTTCGCAGAAGGAGCGATCGACCAACCCCTTCACCACCGAGAAGCCATACTCCACAAAGTGGTCCGTCCAGTGCAGCGATTCATCCAGTTGAAACGTCATAACCTGATCTCCGTATGGGCGATTCCGCCCGATCAAACGGCGTCAATTGTAGCATGTCCGTCAAATGCCACGGTCCCGCGCCGGCGTCACGTTTCGCTAAACTGACGTCATGGCCCCATGGCTCATGATCATCGCCGCACTGTTGACTGCGACCGTCGGCATCGTGCCATTGACCGATTCCCAGCGCACGCGGCTCGACTCCGCTGACGATCATGGCCGCTCGCACGAAGAAGTCGCGTTCTACGCCCTGATTGAGAACGTCCAAACGTGGGATGGCGCTCTGGCCGGGGCGACCGTGCCCGACTATCAGGTGATCACCGACGACCCCGATACCCACCGCGGCCAAGCCATGCTCATCGACGGCACCCTTGAAGCCGTCATCAAGGGCCTGCCCCTGTCCCGCCACGATGTCGGCCCCATCCAGCGATGGAGCATCGTCGTTAATGCCGCTTCATCCGATTCAGACTCCAATTCAGACGTCCCACCCGGTCGTGTGATCGTTGTCTATTTGACCGATCCCCCGCAACTTCCGCTCCGCGCCGCGTCGCACGGCTTTCTGGTCCCGCAGGATTCCGGCACGCGCGTGCGTCTCGCCGCGCGATTCTACAAGCTGATCGACGAACCCAGTCTCGGCGCCGGCATGCTCACGTATCCCGCCTTCGTGGGCAAATCGGTCGCGGAAGTGATCCCCGCCACCACGCCCGGCAACGCCCGGCCGATCGTCATCATGGGCCTGACCATCGGTTCGCTCGCATTGATTTACGTGCTCATCCGCATCGTTTCGCGCCGACGCCGGCCGGCATCGCGGCGTGGCCGCTTGCCAACCGACACCCTCCAAGCCGATGATGCATCGCACAGCAGCCACACGCCCCTACCGGAAGACCCCGCCGCCGCGCTCGACGATCTGCAGCGGCGACATCAGGAGCCCTGATCGCCCATGGCCACCGTCACGATCAATCTGCCCCACCACCGTTACGACGTGATCATTGAACCCGGCGCACTTGATCGGCTCGGCGCCCTTGCCCGCGATCTCGCCCCACACGACCGCTGTGCGCTATTCGTCGATCCCGGAGTGATGAACCTTTACGGCGAGCAGGTCCGTCACGCCCTGCATGACTCCGCCTACAAGATTGCCACGCACGTGCTCACCGGTGGCGAGGCAGCCAAGAATCTCGACACGATCCGCGAAGGCTACGACGTCCTTCTTGACGCACGACTCGAACGCCGCAGCCCCGTCATCGCCCTCGGGGGCGGCGTCACCGGCGACGCCACCGGCTTCATCGCCGCAACCTATCTCCGCGGCGTCCCCTTCATCCAATGCCCCACCACGCTGCTCGCCATGGTGGACGCCAGCGTCGGCGGCAAGACCGGCGTTAATGTCCCGCAGGGCAAGAATCTTGTCGGCGCGTTTCACCAGCCCGTGGTGGTCATCGTCGATCCCCTCACATTGCAGACGCTGCCGCCTCGTGAACTGCGCTGCGGCCTGGCCGAGTGCGTCAAACACGCTGTGATCCGTGACGCCGACCTGTTCGAGTGGACCGCCGACAATCTTCCCGCGATCCAGGCCATGCAGCCCGATGCGCTGGTGGAACTGCTCACGCGCAACATCCAGATCAAAGCCGACGTCGTGATGAAGGATGAAAAGGAATCCAGCGTGCGCGCCCACCTGAACCTCGGCCACACCTTCGCCCACGCCATCGAAGCCACCTGCGGCTACGGCGAGATTCTCCACGGCGAGGCCGTCTCCCTCGGCATGCTCGCCGCCACATCCCTGTCCGTCACTCGCGGTCTGTGCGACGCCAACGTCCGCACTCAACTGGATTCCCTGCTCACCCGAATCGGCCTGCCCACCACCGCCGCCCTGCCGGACGAGGCCACCCTCCTCGCCGCAATGCGCCACGATAAGAAAGTCGCCGACAGCCGCCTCCGCCTCGTCCTGCCCACCGCCGTCGGCCAGGTCACCATCATCGACGATGCCGACGACGCCCAACTCACCGCCGCATGGCAGACCGTCCGGGCATGACATAGGTACGGTCCTTGGTGATACCCACACTTGGGAGTGCGGCGGACCCATCCTCACCACACTCGACGACGACCGGTTATTCGCCGCTGATCAAATCACCGTCAAACAGGGCGGCGAACCGGCGCCCCAATACGTCGACCCACGCCAGATCGCCGGGACGCTCTCCACGTTGGATTAGCCATTCGTGCATGTATGCCATCGAGTTACCCGTCCCCTCTTCAGCTCGGTTTTACATCCGCCCCCCACCGCGCTATCATCATGTGGATGCTGAAGGTGCTGTCCATCCTGACGATCTCACTGGTGATGCCGACCTCGTCCGCGCTGGCCGCCGTTCCCGAGGCGCCCGGACCGCTAGGCAAGCAGACCCCGTGGCTGGCCTATTTGTTCGCCGTGGTGTTGATCGGCGTCGTCTGCCTCGGCACATTTAAGCCTTCCAAACGCTCCCACCTGGATTAGAATCGTTTTCGAAATATCGCACCGTGTCTTGGGCACAAGGAGAGCTGTGATGTACCGCAAACGCCTTGGCGGCCTGATCGTTCTGAACGTCGTGTTGGCCGCGCTGTTAGCCGTCGTCGCCATCTTCCCCGAACCGGCCGCCGGCCAGTCGCGACGGCGACCCGGTGACTACATCATGGTCGCGGCGGACACGCCCGGCCAGGTCGAACACACCATCTACATCACGGACTTGAACAACGGAGCCATGCTCGCGACGATGTATCGCAGCCGGGGCCAGTCCAAAGGCCGGTTTGAGGTGATTGGTGTACACAATATCGTTGACGACTTTGAGAGAGCCGAAAGCCGCTGACCGCCACGCGCCACCACGGAGTTGACGCCATGAATACGACACAACTGACCTGCCGAATCCTGACCGCCACCGCCATCGCGATGGCCATTCTGCTCGTGCCGGCCCTGTTCGCCTGGCTGGAAGCACCCGCCCACGGGCAAATGGTCGTCACCAAGGACAACCTCACCCAAATCACCGTCCGCGCCACGACAGACTCTGAAGTCGTCTGCACGCTGGACAGCGGCCAGGAGACGTTGATCGCCCATGTCGCTGACCGTAGCGGCAAGACGATTCGACTCCTCGCCGTCCTCAACGTCGGCGAGGAAATCGCCAAACGCATCAGGGGCGGACGCGACAAAGACGACGACCAAAAGAAAGGACAGGGACGCTGACGCGCCCAATTGGAGATTGGACGCCACACCTGCCATGAACCTGTCCGGCACGCGCTGCGCGCAATGGGCCGACGCCGCTCTCGACGGCCGACCCGTCGGCGCCAACGATGCGCTGGCGATGCTCAGTGATAGTCAGCTCGACGCGATGGATCTGATCCATGCCGCCGGTCGCGTGCGCCGAGCGCGGTTCGACAACACCGTTACCATCCACATACTTGACAACGTGCGCAACGGCGCCTGCCCCGAGGACTGCGGCTACTGCGGGCAGTCCCGTGATTCAACCGCGCCGCTCAAACCGTACAAGCTCAAACCCGTCGATGAGATCGTCGCCGATGCCCACGCCGCCCGGCGGAGCGGCGCCTACCGATTCTGCATGGCTATATCCGGCCGCGGCCCCTCGAATGCCGACGTCAACCACATGTGCGATGCGATCCAGCGCATCAGCGCGATGGGCATGCGCACCTGCCTCAGCGCCGGCTTGCTGGACCGGGCCAAGGCCGACCGTCTCAAGGCGGCCGGGCTCGATCGCCTCAACCACAATCTCAACACTTCGTCCCGCCACTACCCGAACGTCTGTTCCACACATACTTACGATGAGCGACGCGACACCCTCACCGCAGCCCGCTCGGCCGGGCTTGGTGTGTGTAGCGGCCTGATCGTCGGCATGGGAGAAACCCACCAGGACGTCGTCGACGTCGCATTCGAACTCAAACGCATCGGGGCTGAATCCGTTCCGGTGAACTTCCTATTGCCCATCGGAGGCAACCGATTGGCCGCGCCACACTGTCAAGGGGAGCCCCTCACGCCGCTGTTTGTCCTGCGCGTGCTTTGCATGATGCGACTGATCAATCCCAATTCGGAGATCCGCATCGCCGCCGGACGCGAGCACCACCTGCGTTCGCTGCAACCCCTGGCCCTCTGGCCCGCCAACAGCCTGTTCATGGACGGGTATCTGCTGACACAGGGACAAAGCGCCCATGACACTTTCCACATGATTCTCGACGCGGGGTTCAAGCCGCATCTCGACAATCCTCATGAATTGCCTGACGAGCTGCGCGATCGGATCACACGAGGTGTCGACGGTTCACGGCCCACCGTCCTACCGTCAGTAGACAGCGCGCTCCCGGAGGGGCGCACGCTGTTGAAGCCCACGGTGACCGCACAGCCAAATCCGTAGCGATCCAACGCGTGTCGTCAGCCAACTGGCGTTAACCCACGTCGTTCTCAAGATAGACCCGCCAGGGCGCGAAATAATATTGCTCCCACCCGCGGCTCACGCCGGCGAAGTCATCGTCCGCCACGTTGATGTGCATCAATTCAATGCGGCCCTTTCCCTGTCCATCCGGCCAAAACGACAACACCAGCGTCGAGTCGATCGCCTCTTTCGGCCAATTTGCCGACCGCCACGATTGCACGATCAACCGTTTCGGCGCCACTTGCAGGATCGTGCCTGTCAACACGCCATCGAACGCGCTGAATGACGCACCCGCTCGCGGTTCGATCACCACAGGCTGACCCGTGAACGCAGCGTGTGCCGCGGCATCCACATACATGTCGTACAGTCGATCCGACGATGCCGGCAGTGATGCGGCCATCTCAACGTTGCGGGGCATAGTGGCCCTCCATCCACGCGGTCAGGAAAGTCTGCTTCACCCCGTCTCACACGTCCCGTGGCTCACGTTTCGGACCGGTGCAACACGCGATCCGACAGCGAGATCACAATGCGCGGCTCGGCCGGCGGGTCACGATCATCAGAATGGGCAAGCAGTGACTGTGCTTCGGCGCGGGCCCGCTCCATCTTCGGATACCGCACCTCGCGATACCCCGTCACCGCCTCCGGCACGCTCAGCACCTCCACCCACTTGTCATACTCAGCGCCGTTCGCCCATCCCGCCCGATCGATCAGCCCCTCATACCAATCACGGAATGCCCGCTCACGCTGGTGCCATTTCGGCAAAACCCCGCGCAGAAATCGCATCCGCGCCATCAGGCGCAGTTGCCAATCGCGGCCCGTCCAATGGAAGCGAATGCGATGCCCAAACAGATTAAACTCCGGACGATTGTGGTGCGAATACGTGATCCGATCGCCCCGTGCTCGATTCACGTTGAATCGCCTCTGGTCCTTGCGATATTTCTCCGGGCTTGTCAGCATCGCGGATACATAAACCTCGTCCTTGATGAGCATCACCTTCGCCAGGTTCTGCACCACGGCCCGCGTCATGCGATAGTTGTGATCCGCGCTGTCCTGTCGGACGATCTCAACCAGCCGCCGGCAATACTGTTGGCTGTATTTCAAACCACCCCAGATCATGCAGTCGAACGCGCGAATGATCACATCACGCATCAGTTGATCGTCAACCCGCAATCCCCGCGTAGCACGGAACGTCTGTTTCATCACCAGTTTGAAACCGCGCGCCTGCCGCTCACCAAATCGAGCCCGGACTTCATTGGTCTTGCGCCGGAACGCTTTGCGAGCCGATTCCACCTCGCGCGTCGGCTCCACAACAAACAGCTCCGGCCGCACGACGATCTTGCGCCCAATGTGAAATGCCCGCATGTTGCGATCCGCTTCGTGGCGCACGATGTCGCGAATCGCATTCTCGATCGTTTCCAGCGTCACCGGCAGGTAGCCCAGTTGGTACGCCATACCGAGCATCATGATGTTGGCATAGAGCTTGGTATCCAGCACGCGTTCACAAAGATCGCCGACGTTAAACCCGAAATATCGTTCCGGATGAGAACTGCCGCGAATCACCTCTTCCAGCACCGGCACTTCAAAGTCATCCCGACCCATCAGCGTCAGAATCGTCGGTGTCTTCGCCGTGTTCACCACCGATGCGGTGAGCGCCGGGTCCGCCACGCGGATCGGCTGCGACGCATCAATCGATCGTGCCGCCTCCAGCAGGTCAATCCCCAACAGCAGGTCCGCATGACCATACGGGATGCTCGGCGTGGTCATCTGCGAACGCTCTCCCCGCGAAAACACCATCTGGCTGTACACCCCGCCGTTGCGGATCG
>NYZD01000055.1 GCA_002685935.1 Planctomycetaceae bacterium
CACCTTCGACGCCGCCATCCTCTCGCTCGTCCTCCATCACCTCGCTGACCCCGCCGCCGCCATCCGCGAAGCCGCCCGCACCCTTCAGCCCGGCGGCCGACTCCTCATCATCGACATGCTCAAACACGACCGCCGCCAATACACTCAGGAAATGGGACACGTCTGGCTCGGCTTCCAACCCCAGCAGATCACCCAATGGTGCGCCGACGCCGGACTCACCGATCCCAATTGTCGCGAACTCCCCACAGATCCCAACTCACGCGGCCCAGACCTCTTTGCCGCCGTTGCATCCAAGAAATCAAGAAAACGTCGCGCAAAACCCGCGACATCCAACCGTCGATAAACCTCTGGACAAACGTCCTTCGGAGCAGCAGACCCATGACCACCGCCACCAATTCAACCACCGACCTCGACTTCAAAGTCGCCGATCTCTCCCTCGCCGAATGGGGACGCAAGGAAATCGAACTCGCCGAACACGAAATGCCCGGCCTCATGTCCATCCGCGCCGAATACCGCGACGCCAAACCCCTCGCCGGCATCCGCATCACCGGCTCGCTCCACATGACCATCCAGACCGCCGTCCTCATCGAAACCCTCGTCGACCTCGGCGCCATCGTCCGCTGGGCCTCCTGCAATATCTTCTCCACGCAGGACCACGCCGCCGCCGCGGTCGCAGTGGGGCCCCTCGGCTCACCCGACAACCCCCAGGGCATCCCCGTCTTTGCATGGAAAGGTGAATCCCTCGATCAATACTGGTGGTGCACCGACCGAGCCCTCGACTTCGGCGACGGCCTCGGCCCCCAGCAAATCGTCGACGACGGCGGCGACGCCACCATGATGATCCTCGAAGGCGCCAAGTTCGAAGCCGCTGGCGCCGTCCCCGCGCCCGATGCCGACGCCGCCGATGACTTCGCCGCGCTCCTCCAATGCCTCGCCGCCATCTTCGCCGACGCGCCCGATCGCTGGACCCGCGCCCTCGCCGACTGCCGCGGCGTCAGCGAAGAAACCACCACCGGCGTCCACCGCCTCTACCACCTCGAACGCGCCGGCGAACTGCCCATGATCGCCATCAACGTCAACGACTCGGTCACCAAGAGCAAATTCGATAACGTCTACGGCTGCCGACACTCCGTCGTCGACGGATTCAACCGCGCCTCCGACGTCATGATCGGCGGAAAAACCGCCGTCGTCCTTGGCTACGGCGAAGTCGGCAAAGGCTGCGCCCAGGCCCTCCGCGGACAGGGCGCCCGCGTCATCGTCACCGAGATCGACCCCATCTGCGCCCTTCAGGCCGTCATGGAAGGCTACGAAGTCAAAGCCATCGAACAGGTCATCGAAGAAGCAGACCTCTTCGTCACCACCACCGGCAACTTCCACGTCATCACACTCGACCACATGAAACGCATGAAGGACAAAGCCCTCATCGGCAACATTGGCCACTTCGACAACGAAATCGACATGGCCTCCCTCGCCGCCTACCCCGGCATCCGGCGCACCAACATCAAACCCCAATACGACAAGTGGACCTTCCCCCCCCACGACGGCCGCGAAGAACACGCCATCCTCGTCCTCGCCGAAGGCCGACTCATGAACCTCGGCTGCGCCACCGGCCACCCCTCCTTCGTCATGTCCAACAGCTTCGCCAACCAGGTCCTCGCCCAGATCGAACTCGCCCAGAACGCCGCCAACTACGAGCACAAAGTCTACGTCCTGCCCAAACATCTCGATGAAAAAGTCGCCCGACTCCATCTCGATCAGCTCGGCGTCGACCTCACCACCCTCACCCAACAACAATCCGACTACCTCGGCATCCCCATCGAAGGCCCCTACAAACCCGATCACTACCGCTACTAAAACCCAATCCCCGCTTCAAACGAGCCGCGACGAAATCCAATCCCCGCTCCTAACGACCCGCGACCGTCAGGGAGCGGGGCCTTCCCTTCCCCGTCCGCCTTTCGCCCCTCCCCCCAATAGCCGCACGTGGCAACGTGCGGTCCCTCCCCCCGACTCACCCCTCACCCGCCAACATCTCATCAAGCAGCCGCCACACATTCAGTAGCGCCCGCGGCAAATGAAACGGCGACTTCCAGTTGTTGCTCTTGATCCGATTCGCAACCGTCCCGTCACGATGCAGATACCCAAACCACTCGCCGTGCTCTCGGTCCGGGAAATGCTCGAAGCAATACGTATGAAGCTGCTCGAACCACGTCGCGTACCGCGCCTCACCCGTCAGGTGATACGCCATCAGATTCGCGTACAGCGCCTCCAACTGCACCCACCACAACTTCATGTCATGTTCGTATTGCTCAGGCGGCTTGCCCTCAATATCCACGAAGTAAAGAATCCCGCCGTACTTCTCGTCCCACCCCAGCGCCATCGAATAATCAATGATCGGTTGCGTCGCCTCCACCAGCTTCGCATCCCCGCGATGCCGCGCCTCCGCCAACAAGAACCACGCCGTCTCCAGCGCATGACCCGGATTGATGCAACGCCCCTCCGGTACATCCAGCATCAGCTCCCCGTTCAGCCCCACGCTCTCGAACAACGCCCGACGCTCGTGATGCACAAAATGCTCCAGCACCTCATGGATCGATTGATCGATCACCTCCTCGTAGAACGGATCGTCCCCGTTCCGCCGCAGCACTTGCGTCGTCGCCAACAGAATCATCGGCATCGCGTGTGCCTTCATCTGCCGCGATGGATAAAACTTCGGCGGCATCGACGCGTCAGGCTCCGCATGCAACGCGATGATCTTCCGGTACAACTCCCGCGCCCGCTCCACCACCGACGCATCTCCCGTCGCCTCGCCGTATTCCGACAGCGCGATCGCCCCGAACGTCTCCGTGAACAGATACCGACGCTTCCGCAGGGGCGTCCCGTCCCGCAACACCGTGTAAAACATTCGCCCATCCGTGTCGAACCCATGCTTCAGCATGAACTCATACCCATGCCGCGCGAAATCCAGCCACGCCGGCTTCGCCTCCACGTCGTTGTAGCACCGCGAAAACAGCCACACCGTTCGCGCCGTCACCCAGAAGCACTTGTCCGTCGACACCACCGACCCGTCCGCATCCACATGGTGCAGATACCCCCCGCAATCGTCATCCCGGATATGCCGCATCCAGAACGGCAGCACATCGTCCAGCAGCGTATCCCGATAGCAGTCCCGCAATTCAACCAGCCGCGCTCGATTCATGTCATGTCTCCACCGACCCGCACCGCACAAGATCGTTCCCGCCGACACGCATTGTTCACCCCCGATTTTTCCCCGTCAAACACTTCGCGACCACACCACACTCGCCAACCCCGCCCAACCGCCGCAGTTCCCGCTACAGTAGACCCCTCTCCGCAGGAGACAGCCCCATGAAATCCCCCGTCCCCCTGCGCATCCCCCTACGCCGGCGACAGCTGTTCATTGACAACCACGCCGTCGCCGCCGTGCGCAATCTCAAACGCACCATGCACGCCCCAACAAAAAAAGGCGCCGTCATTCGCGTCGACCGCCTCACTCACCCCGACCACACCATCCAGATCCGCACCGCCCCCTTCTGGAACCCCGACCGCAACCGCTACCAGCTCTGGGCCCTCGGCGTCGGCAACCACGGCTGTTACGAAAGCCGCGACGGGCTCGCCTGGTCCCCCGGGCCCCGCATGAACCGCCCATCCACATGGCCGTCCGCGACCCCCATGACCCCGACCCCGCACGCCGCTACAAAGCCGTCCAACTCAACCAGGGCTTCGCCGTCTCCCCCGACGGCATCCGCTGGAAAGACCTCGACATCCCCGCCATCCAATCCGACGATGAAGGCAACTTCTCCTACGACCCCGACCGACGCCTGTTCATCCACACCGTCAAACGCCGCGGCACGCCCCCCAAAAACCGCGACCTGTGGGTCCGCGCCCACGCCCTCCTCACCAGCCGCGACTTCAAGACCTGGAAAGACCACGGCCTCGTCTTTGAAGCCGACGCCCTCGACCAGACCCTCGGCCCGCGCACCATCCGCAGCCGACTCGCCGACCCCACCGTCCAGCATCCCCGCCATCACAATCCCGAAGATTACTTCGTCGACGTCTACAACTTCGCCGTCTTCCGTTACGAAGGACTCTACATCGGCCTGCCCGCCATGTACCACGCCACCGGCAACGTCCCCAACTACCCCAACACCGATGGCTTCCAGATCGTCCAACTCACCGCCAGCCGCGACCTGATCCACTGGAACCGGCTCGGCGACCGCAAGCCCTTCATCGGTCCCTCGCGCCTCGACTCCGGCGCCTACGACCGCTCTCAAATCCTACCCCCCTCCGCCCCCGTTGTCCGCGGCGATGAGCTGTGGTTCTACTACACCGGCATCAAAGACCGCGTCACTTGGAAATACGTCGGCAAATTCCCCAACGGCGAGCACATCCCCCTCCCCGGCTACGACCCCGACCACGCCGCCGTCTGCCTCGCCGTCCTCCGACGCGACGGCTTCATCTCCCTCTCCGCCGCCCGGACCCCCGGCACCCTCCTCACCAAACCCTTCGCATGGCGCGGCAAAAAACTCTACGTCAACGCCGACGCCCACAAGGGCCAACTCACCGTCGAAGCCCTCTCCCCACAGCGCAAACGCCTCGCCATCTCCCACCCCCTGACCGCCGACAACCCCCGCGCCCAAATCCAATGGAAGTCCGGCACCCCCGCCTCCACCCGCTCCCGCACCATCACCCTCCGCTTCCGCCTCAAAAACCCCCACCTCTACGCCTGGTGGCTCGATACCTGACCTGATCACGTCCGCCCCGTGCCCCGCGCGAGAACGCGCCGCCCCGCAATGCAATAGCCGCGGGTGGCAACCCGCGGTCCGCTCAAGTGCCCCGCGTCGTCCCCCGCGATCCCATATATCTCAGCAACCCGCGCAATAGAAAAACCCACGGGCCAAACCCGTGGGCTCCAAATGCCACATCCAATGGCCTTCCATCTTCTTCCGGATCAGCTCTTCTTCGCGCCTTCGCCAAACGCTCTGATCCCCCTCAAGCCGCATGCCCATAAGCCTTCGGCAACGGCTCACCCAGCTTCTTCCACTGTTGATTCACCACCTCCGCCTTGCCCGCACTGTTCAGCATGTGCAGCTTCCGGCGCACCATTTTGATAATCGCGTCACGCCCCGGCCCCAGATACTTCCGCGGATCGAACTCCGCCGGATCGTTCGCGAAGACCTCGCGAATCTTCGCCGTCAGCGCCAACCTCAGATCCGTATCAATGTTCACCTTGCACACGCCGTACTTCTGCACCGCCTGCGCGATCTGATCCTCCGGCACCCCCATCGCATTCGGCATGTTCCCGCCGTGCTGATTGATCAAATCAATGAACTCACGCGGCACGCTCGACGAACCGTGCATCACCAGCGGCAAGCCCGGGCACGTCTCCATGATCTGCTCGATCCGATCGAACGCCAGCGTCGCCTCATGCTTGAACTTGTACGCCCCGTGGCTCGTCCCGATCGCCACCGCCAGCGAATCAATCCCTGTCTGCTCGTTGAACGTCTTCGCCTCGTCCGCGTCCGTCAAAAACTGCTCGATGTTCTTCTGGTATTCCTCAGCGTCCAGCCCCACCACGTCCTCTTCAATCCCCCCCAGCATCCCCAGCTCCGCTTCCACCACCACACCCTCAGCGTGCGCCGCGTCCACCGCCTGCTTCGTCAGCGCCACGTTCCCTTCAAAAGGCTCGTGCGATCCGTCAATCATCACCGACGTATACCCATCCGCGATGCACTGCTTGATCAATTCCACCGTGTCACCGTGATCGCAGTGAATCGCGATCGGCAGCTCCGGATGATCCTCCACCGCCGCATCAATGATGCGACGCAGGTAAATAATGTTCGCGTAGCTCCGCGCCCCCTTCGAGATCTGCAGGATCAGCGGACTCGATTCCGCCGCACACGCCTCAATGATCCCCTGCGTGATCTCCATGTTATTCACGTTAAACGCCCCGACCGCGAACCCGCCCTCGTACGCCAGATCGAACATTGGCTTCGTCGTCATCAATGGCATCGCGTCGCTCCTTCGTAAATCATGCCTGTATCGATTCTATCGGCTACTTCCGACCACAAATAAGATACGTTCCCCCACGTCATCACGCGAAACACCCGCCCCAACCCCATGTGCCCCCACGCCCCGCCTCACCCCGTCACCCGCTCCAGACGTGCATACTCCAGCACCAGCGTCTTCACCCCCACATTCATAAACCGCACCTTCGCCCGCGCGTTCGACCCCGTCCCGCTCACCGAGATCACATCCCCCAATCCAAACTGCGGATGTCGCACCATGCACCCCACCGGCAACCCCCCGCCCCCGGTACCCGACCCGACCCCCGAACCACCCGCACCGCCTTCGGCACCACCACCTCCGGGGGCGGGGCCGACAGCAGTGGGGCGGCGGCGCCCCCACGATGGCGCGAACGCCTCATCCCGTTCACCAATTCCATCAGACCACCCGCCCCCATCAATCCCATCCGACTGATCCTCCTCCACAATCCCGTCCGCCGGCAGTTCCCGCAGGAACGGACTGGCGATCGTCCGCTCCCGTTGCCCGCGCGCCGTCCGATACCGCGTATGCGTCAGCAACAAATGCTGCTGCGCCCGCGTCATCCCCACAAAGCACAACCGCCGCTCCTCTTCCATCTCCGACGCGCTGTCCCGCGACCGCGCGTGCGGCAGCAGCCCCTCCTCCACCCCGATCATCGCCACCGCCGGGTACTCCAACCCCTTCGCCGCGTGCAGCGTCATCAGCGTCACCGACCCCTCCGAATCGACCACCCCATCCACGTCCGAAACAAGACTCACCGACTCCAGATAATCCAGCACCCGCTGCTCCAGCGTCGCTTCCGCCTCCCCGTATTCCAGATCGAACCGCTGCGCCGCCGTGACCAGCTCACCCAGGTTCGCCGCCTTCCCCTCCTCCGTGTGCTCGTTCTTCTCATCCAGCTTCCGATAGTGCGCATCCAACCCCGAATCGCGCAGCACCATGTCAATCACATCCCGCACCCCCTGCTCCGCCGCGATCAGCGTCCCCCCCGCGCCCTCCAGCTTCTGCTTCCACCCATCAAACATACTCACGAACTTCGCCGCCGCGTTTCGCGCCCGCGCCGTCAATCCCACCAGATCACCCGCTCGCTTCAGCGCGTCCCACATCGTCAGTCCGTTCGCCTGCGCGTGCGCCTGAATCTGCGCGATCGTCGTATTCCCCAGTCCCCGTGTCGGCGTGTTGATAATCCGCAACAGCGCCACATCGTCCGCCTCATTCACCAGCACCCGCAGATACCCCAGCGCATCCTTCACCTCCTGCCGCTGATAAAACGCCGTCCCCCGCGCGATCTGATACGGAATCGCCCGCTCCATCAGCGCCTCCTCCAGCACGCGCGACAGCGCGTTCACCCGATAGAAAATCACCATCTGCCCCCACGTCATCCCCGCCCCTCTCAGCTCCGCGAACCAATCCAGCACCGCCCGCGCCTCACGCTCCTCATCCTCATGCTTCACCACCCGCACCGCCTCGCCCCCGCCGTTCTCCGTCCACAAATCCTTATGCGGCCGCTGCGCGTTGTGCCGAATCAACCCGTCCGCCGCCGCCAGAATCTCCGGCGTCGATCGATAGTTCTGACCCAACGCGATCACCGTCGCGTTCGGGTAATGCTCCTCAAAATCCAGGATGTTATTGATGTTCGCCCCCCGCCAGCCGTAAATCGCCTGATCCGGATCGCCCACCACGCAGATGTTCCCATGCCCCCCCGCGATCGCGTGCGCGATCACAAACTGCGCGTGATTCGTGTCTTGGTATTCATCGATCAACACATACTCAAACCGCTGCTGCAAATCCTGCCGCACCGCCTCGTCTTCACGCACCAGACGCGCCACCAGCAACAGCAGATCGTCAAAGTCCACCGCCTGATTCTGCTTCAGCGCCCGCTCGTAACGCACATACACGCGCGCCACAATCTTCTGATAGAAATCCGTCGCCCGCGCCGCGTACTCCTCCGCCGTCTGTAGCTCGTTCTTCGCATTCGAAATACTCCCCAGCAGCGTGGCCGGCGTGAAGTTCGCCGCCGAGATATCCAGCTCCTTCAACACGCCTTGCATCAACCGCTTCTGATCCGCCGTGTCATAAATCGAATAACCGCTCGGCAGACCCGTCCGCTCCGCGTACTCCCGCAGCAGCCGCGCGCACAACGAATGAAACGTGCGGATCGTCACCGCCCCCGCCTGCCGCTCGGTGAGTAATTGCGCCACCCGGTCCCGCATCTCCCCCGTCGCCTTGTTCGTGAACGTGATCGCCAGCACCGACCACGGCGCCACCCCCGCCTGTTGAATCAGATACGCCACCCGCCGCGTGATCACGCGCGTCTTGCCCGACCCCGCCGCCGCCAGCACCAGCATCGGACCTTCCGTCGTCGTCACCGCACGCCGCTGGGGATCCGTCAGATCGTCCAGCAGCGCCGGCCCCGTCGTAGATTCAGATAAATTGTGGTCCACTAAATCACGTTCCCGTCGCGTCGCCCCCGCCCGTGCCCTTCAGTCCAAACCGATCCAGCCCGCCCAAACCAGGCGCCACCCCCCTCAGAACCCCATGACCGCTGCCGCCCGCGCTCCCGGGCGCCCCCCAATCCAAATCCCGCCGCCGCGGCCGAAACGACCCCGAATTGCCCCCGTCAACCCGCCCATTTCGGCCCGAGTGTAACACAGTTGCGAAATCTTCGGCACGAGCCGGCCCCGCCCCTTGAAATCACCCGAACAAAATGCTACAATACACCGCAACGCCTGTAAATCACTGACATATGCTGTCCAATATATTGTGGAAAAACTGTCACTCCTTGTTACCCGACACTACATGATGTACGACCCGAATATTTTTTCGCGGCCGTAACCTCCGACCCGAAAGGCGGTTACCGGAGCATGAGACGATACGACCCAGACTTTGCGGTCACAGGTCTTGCATGCCCCATATGTGGCGGGTAAAGTTGGCCCGTCGTTGGTGGTGGTCCCCGTCAAACAGAGCCAAATCTGAGAATCTGGCGCTCTTCTGACGAAAATCCACCTCCCAAACCGGTCGGCAGCCCGAAAGTTCCGCCGGCCAGGACAAGTCACCCGGAGCGGCCCGATGAGTTGCGATCCCACCATCCCCGGCACAGGCAAAACGCAACGACGCGCTCGCCCTGCTCAGATGGTGACCAGCCACGCCAATATCGGACCCCGCCTCGGCCAATCGACGTCCCGGACCACGCCCCAGGCGGCCCGCCAACCCATGGGGTGGATCTTATCCAGTCAAGGGTGCTGACACCCGCCGGACCGGGCTCGACCCGTGTCCGGCACCACCACCGCCGCCCTGTGACGGCGGCGGTGTCTTGCGTCGTGTGAGGGAAATATCAGCGTTGCCCAAAACTCAACCGGACATTTCCGATCTGCCGAGATTAACAATCAACCAACTGCATGTTGCGGTTCACGACCGCACAAACCAAAAATGTAGTGCCTATGGACGTCAGGCAAGAACTTCCTGCCGACACAACACAGCGGGGATACGCTGCGGCGGGACTTGCCTGGCGATTTAATCAAAACCCGGACGGTACGGATACCTCCGGCTCGAAGTAATCTGTTCGATATAGCGAGTTCATACATCATGAAAATCCCCCGGAAATTCACCCAGACCGGCCAGGACGTCTTCGACTCCATCCAGTGGAAGAAAAGAACCAGCCGCATCGTCAACCCCGACGGCTCCGTCGTCTTCGAGATGACCGACGCCGAGGTCCCCGCCGACTGGTCACAACTTGCCACTGACATCATGGTCAGCAAATATTTCCGCAAGGCTGGCGTCCCCCAAATCGACGACGACGGCCAACCCCTTCGCGATGACCACGGACAACCCCTCCTCGGACCCGAACGCTCCGTCCGACAGGTCGTCGGCCGCCTCGCCGGTTGCTGGACCCAGTGGGGCCACGAGAACGGCTACTTCGATACCGACGAAGACGCCCAGGCCTTCCACGACGAAATCAGCCACATGCTCCTGCATCAGATGGTCGCCCCCAACTCACCCCAGTGGTTCAACACCGGCCTCTTCTCCGCCTACGGAATCAACGGCCCCGCTCAGGGACACTACTACACCGATCCCAAAACCGGTGAGACCCGACCCTCCGAAGATGCATACACCCATCCCCAACCCCATGCCTGTTTCATCCAGTCCGTCGAAGACAGCCTCGTCAATCCCGGCGGCATCATGGATCTCTGGGTCCGCGAGGCGCGCCTCTTCAAGTACGGGTCAGGTACCGGAACCAACTTCAGCCGGCTCCGAGCTGAAGATGAGTCGCTGTCCGGCGGCGGCAAAAGTTCCGGCCTGATGAGTTTCCTGCGCATCGGCGATCGTGCCGCTGGAGCCATCAAGTCCGGCGGCACGACTCGCCGTGCAGCAAAAATGGTCTGCCTCGATCTCGACCACCCCGACGCCGAAGCGTTCATCAACTGGAAATCACGCGAAGAACTCAAAGTCGCCGCGCTCGTCGAAGGCCTCAAGCGGCTCATCCCCGAACAACGACAAGCCGCCGATCAGCTCGGCCTCGACCTCGACTACGACTTCAACGGCGAAGCCTATCAAACCGTCTCCGGACAAAACGCCAACAACTCCGTCCGCATCCCCAACAGCTTCTTCAAAGCCCTTGATGAAAACAGCTACTGGGAAATGACCAACCGCATCGACGGCTCCGTCGCCAAACGCGTCCCCGCTCGTGAGCTCTGGGATCAAATCAGCAACGCCGCCTGGCGCTGCGCCGACCCCGGCGTCCAGTACGACTCCATCATCAACCAGTGGCACACCTGCCCCGAGTCCGGCCGCATCAACGCCTCCAATCCCTGCTCCGAATACATGTTCCTCGACGACACCGCCTGCAACCTCGCCTCACTCAACCTCCTGAAATTCTACGATCCCAGGACCCGCCAATACGACGTCGAAGCCTACGAGCACGGCATCCACCTCTGGACCATCGTCCTGGAAATCTCCGTCCTCATGGCCCAATACCCCTCAAAGGAAATCGCCCGGCTCAGCTTCGAATACCGAACCCTCGGCCTCGGCTACGCCAACCTCGGCGCCATGCTCATGCAGGCCGGCATCGCCTACGACAGCGCCCTTGGCCGCGCCATCGGCGGCTCGCTCGCCGCCATCATGACCGGCCGATCCTACGCCACCAGCGCCGAAATGGCCGGACGCCTCGGACCCTTCCCCGGCTACTTCAAGAACCGCGAGCACATGCTCCGTGTCGTCCGCAACCACCGCCGCGCCGCCTACGGCGTCCCCCGCGATGCCGACCTCGGCCAGTCTCACGAAATCGGCGACTACGAAAGTCTCGAAATCAAACCCGTCCCCATCGACGCCGATCTCATGCTCGATCCCCCCGCCGAGTTCGGCGGCATGGCCAATCAGATCGACATCCTCGACGCCGCCCGCCACGCCTGGGACGACGCCCTCCGCGAAGGCGAAAAACACGGCTACCGCAACGCACAGGTCACCGTCATCGCCCCCACCGGCACCATCGGCCTGCTCATGGATTGTGATACCACCGGCGTCGAACCCGACTTCGCCCTCGTCAAATTCAAGAAACTCGCCGGCGGCGGATACTTCAAGATCGCAAACCAGTCCCTCCGCCCCGCACTCGAAGCCCTCGACTACAACGCCGATCAGGTCCGCGACATCATGCGCCACGTCATGGGCGCCCTCTCACTCGATGTCCCCCTGCCCGAACCCGACGGCGCCCCCGCCGCCGACGGTGACCCCACTTTCGCCCAGTTCCTCCGCGACGCCGGCTTCAACGATGAAGACCTCGGCGCCATCTCCGACGCCATGGGCGGCGCCATGGAACTCGACTTCATCTTCAACCCCGGCACCATCTCCGCCGAGACCCTCGAACGTCTCGATCTCGACCCCGACCAGGACATGCTCACCGCCCTCGGCTTCACCGATCCCCAGATCCGGACCCTCAACACCATCATCTGCGGCACCGGCACCGTCGAAGGCGCACCCCACCTCGCCGAACATCACCTCGCCGTCTTCGATTGTGCTAACAAGTGCGGCAGGACCGGCCAACGCTTCATCGCCACCGAAGGACACATCCGAATGATGGCCGCCGTTCAGCCTTTCATCACCGGCGCCATCTCCAAAACCATCAACCTCCCCAACCAGGCAACCCTCGACGACATCAAATCCGCCTATCGCCTCAGCTGGGAACTCGGCCTCAAAGCCAACGCCCTCTATCGCGATGGCTCCAAACTCTCACAGCCCCTCAACGCCACCGCCGACGACGACGTCGAGGACGAGGAGGCCGTCGAAGCGGGAAAAGGGGAAGTGGCCGCAGAAGTCGTCGACGCAGCCAACCGGATTGCGCATGCGGCGACTGACACCAATACCAAACCCGTCGAGAAAATCGTCGAACGCATCGTCGAAAGACCCATGCGCCGTCGCATGCCCAACACCGCCGCCTCCATGCGCCACAAGTTCTCCGTCGCCGGACACGAAGGCTACCTACACGTCGGACTCTACGACGACGGCCGCGCCGGAGAGCTGTTCATCACCATGGCCAAGGAAGGCTCAACCATCGGCGGCCTCATGGACTCACTCGGCACCGCCATCAGCGTCGCCCTCCAATACGGCGTCCCCATCGAATCGCTCGTCCACAAGTTCACCCATCAGCGCTTCGAACCCGCCGGCATGACCGACAACCCCGATATCCCCTTCGCCAAATCTCTCGTCGATTACATCTTCCGCTGGCTCGGCATGGAGTTCATCCCCGGCTATCGCGATGCCAACGCCCCCGAGAGACCCAACAAAAAATCCGAACCCAAATCCGATCCCAAATCCGATCCCAAACCCGAACCCAAAGCCGAGCAACCCCCCGCTGCCAAACCGGCCGCCCCCCAGGGCGCGCCGGCGCAGGCCCGAATGGATTCTGGCCCGACCGACCGCCTCGGCGCGTCCCACGGAAGTGCCGCGCCGATGGCTTCTTCGTCGCCCGAAACCAACGCATCAAAACCACCCGCCCCCGATATCCCCAAAGCCATCGTCAAACCATCTGACGATGCCACCCCCGATTCCGTCGACGACGCGCCCGACATCGCCGACCGCCACCCCGTCCACAACAGCCCCATGGCCAAAATGCAGGACAAGGCCGGCGACGTCGTCGGCATCGCCGACCGACAGAACGCCGCCGCCGCCGCCGTCGTTACCTCCATGTCCAAAGCGAACAGCCGCATGATGGTCGACGCCCCCGCCTGCGATGTCTGCGGATCCATCACCGTCCGCAGCGGCACCTGCTACAAATGCCTCAACTGCGGCAACTCACTGGGTTGCTCATAGTCACCGCCACCGAAATGCCCGCGAATCAGCCGCCCCTCACGCACGCTGATCCGACAACCAGGCTATTACCCCCCCCACGCCCCTCGAGGTACCCCCCACCGCCTCGAGGGGCACTTTTTTCGCTCACCACACCCGCACCGTTCATGTCGATAACCTGTAAAGAGCCGCGCGTGACAACCCGCAATCCCCGCGCTCGATACCCAACACCCATGTCCAACCACGCAAACCAACCCGACTCACCCCTCGCCGGCCGCCGCATCTTCCTCATCGTCCACGCCCTCGAACTCGGCGGCGGCGAACGCCAGGCCCTCCAGTTCGCCGACCACCTCAAAAACCAATGCCGCGCCCACGTCGAGATCTGGGGCATGACCGAGCCCGGCCGACTCATCGACATGGCCCACGCCGCCGGCATCCCCGTCCGGCACGTTCCCTTCGTCCGATGCGCCGGCCGCCTCAAAGAAGCATGGCGCCTCTTCCGCTTCGCCTCCGCCCTCCGCCGCGCCAAACCCGACGCATTGGTCTCATTCGATATGATCGCCAACCTCGTCTGCGGACTCACCTGGCGCTTCACCGGCGCCGGCGGCTGCATCTGGCGACAAATGAACGCCGGCACCATCCGTCTCAACCGTCGTATCGAACGCGCCGCGCTTCGTCGCACCCCATTGTTCGTCTCCAACTCCGACCACGGCGCCAACTTCCTCCGCGAGACGCTCCACGTCGACCCCTCCCGCATCCACGTCATCCGCAATGTCCTGATCATCAATCCCCCCCAGGCCGACCGCGAACAGTGGCGCCAACGCCTCTCCCTCACCCCCGATCAGTTTACCGCCGCCATGCTCGCCACCCTCCATCCCACCAAGGACCACGCCACCCTCGTCCGCGCCTGGCGCCTCGTCGTCGATCGATACACCGGCCCATCCCCCGCGCCGCGCCTCCTCCTCGCCGGCAGAAAATCAGCCACCGCCCCCGCCGTCGAATCACTCATCGCCGAACTCGACCTCAACGACCACGTCGACCTTCTGGGAGACGTTTCGGACATCGCCGGCCTCATCTCCGCGATCGACCTCGGCGTCCACGTCTCACCCGCCGAAGGCTACCCCAACGCCGTCACCGAATGCATGGCCCTCGGCCTGCCCATCGTCGCCGCCGACAACCCCGGCGTCCGCGAGGTCCTCCGACCCGATGACAACCACGCCCTCGTCCCCCAGCAGGACCCCCAGGCCCTCGCCGATCGCGTCCTCACCTACGCCCACGACGAATCCGCCCGCCGCGCCGCCGGCGACCGCAACCGCGCCCACGCCGTCGCCCAACACGACGCCGAAAAATCCGGCGCACAACTCGCCCAACTCATCGCCACACTGATTCATTGATCCCCAACCCCGCCCGCCGCTTCACGCCACGTCTTCCCAACCCCCGCTCTTCGATGCCCGCATGATCGCCTCTTCCAACAGGATCATGTTCACCCCGTCCTGCCCCGGGATCGGCGCCCCCTCGCCCGCCGCCAGCGCCCGCAGAAAATCCTTCACCGCCTCCACGCAGTTCATCCGCAAACCAATCGGATCCAATATCTGTGAAGGTGTGTAAACCGTCGCCTCCCGCGCCGCCTCCCACAACGTCACCTTCCCCGTCAGATCGTCCAGTTCCACCCGGCCCGCCGTGCCCTGAATCATCAACCGCGCCGCCGGCTCCGAAATATCCGCATAGTCCGTCGCCCCCGCCTGCAGCAGCGCCCCCGATTCATACTCCACCGTGTAAACCTTCCGCGTGTACGCCGCGTACGCAAACGTCTCAAACAAATGCCCCGGCTCGTAGATCGATTTGTGCGGCAAATCCGCCAGCGGGTCCAACTCCAGCCGTGCCATCACCCGCGTCGGCGTCCCCAACACGCTGTTCACGTAATCCGTCATGTGATGCACGCACCACGTGAACGCCGACAACTGACCGAACAGCGGCTCGCCAATCCGACCCGCCTCGATCTGCCTCCGCATCCACTGGCACGACACGCTGTACCGATAGTTGTATCCAATGTTCAGTTCCCGCTTCGCCGCCGCCGCCGCTCGCACCATCTCCCGCGCCGCGTCGTGCGAATCGCTGATCACCTTCTCGCAGTAAACATCGCAACCCGCCGCCAGCGCCTCCATCGTGAACGGCGCATGACCCGGCTCCTGCGTCGCCACCGTCACCACGTCCGGCTTCGACTCGCTCAGCATCAAACTGTAATCCGTGTAAAACGGCACCCCCACCCGATCCGCCAGCGCCCGGTACTCAGGCTTGTCCGACCGACCCCACAGCGCGCATGGCTCACCATGCTCCGACTCCGCCGCGCCCTGCAGATGATTCTCACCCCAGTTCGGTCCCGCCACCGCCACCCGCAACGTCTTCGACTTCGCCATCGCACATCACTCCCGCGCGCCCGTCACGCGCTCATTCGTAGGTCAGCACAACCTTCCCCGATTCCCCACTGACAAACGTGTCGTACGCCGCCTGCGCCTCTTCAAACGGAAAACGATGCGTGATCAACTTGCCGTACGGCATCCCCGATTCGTGCGCCGCCAGCATGTTCGGCCAGTCCTGCGAAGCGTAATACCACGAGCCCATCATCGTCGCCTCACGCCGAATAAACACCCCCGACGGATTGAACGTCAATTCCTCCAGCTCGCCCACCTGAATGATCGTCCCCTGCTGACGCACCAGATCGAAGCCGGTCTTGAACACTTCCGCCCGACCCGCCGCGATCATCACGATGTCCGCGCCACGGCCGTCCGTCCAGTCCATCACCGCCTGCTCCACGTCGTGGCTCTCCCCTCCCAGCACCGCCTCTTCCGCACCCAGCTCCTTCGCCAGATTCACCCGGTACGCCGAAATATCAACGCCCATCACCCGCGCCCCGCCCCACGACTGCACCAGCGTATTGCTCAAACCCACCGGACCCAGCCCGAGCACCGCGACCTGCTTGCCCTTCGTATCCCCCAGCCGACGCGCCGCGCGGATCGGCACCCCCAGCCCGTCGCCCGTCAAAATCGCCCCCTCCGGCCAATCACATCCGTCCGGCACCCGATGCGCGCTCCGCACCCCAACCCGAAAGTATTCCGCGTGCCCGCCCGGCTCCGCGTAGATCCGCTTGTTCAAACATGCCGTGTCATACCCCTGCTCGCAGAACGTGCATTCACCACATCCCTCCACAATGCGCGCCCCAACCCGATCGCCCGCCTTGAACTCCGATCCCGCCGGCGCTTCTTCCACCACGCCCACCACCTCGTGACCGCCGTTGTCGTATTCCGCCGGCAACTCCTCCGGCTTCATCCGCAGCGCATGCAACTCGCTGCCGCAAATCGCGCTCGCCTTCACCCGCATCACCAGCGACAGCTCATCCGCGCTTGGCTTCGGAGATTCACCAATCGTCACCTTCGAATCGCCCAGACAATGGACTGATCGCATCGCAGACTCCTCGTGATTCAAGCAACGCACATCATAATGCACACCGCCGCGCCTCACCCACCCCCAACTCATCCCACCCAGAACGCCACGTTCACCGCATGCGCCACCGCCGCCTCATGGCCCGTCTGCTTCAGCATCCCCGTCGCCCGATCGATCTCAAACACCACCACGTTTCCGCTCTCAAAATTCGCCGACAGCAAAAACCGACCGCTCGGATCGATCCCCAGATTCCACGGCCAACTCCCCCCGCAACCCGCGTGCCCCACCAGCGTCGCCCGCCCCGTCCCCGCATCAATCGCGAACACCGCGATGCTGTCATGAATCCGATTCGTTGTATACAGAAAATCCCCCGTCGACAGCACCTTCACGTCCGCCGCGTAGTTGTCCCCGTCGTACCCCGCCGGCAGCGTCGCCAACGTCTCGATCTCGCTCAGTCCCCCCGTCGCCGCGTCGTACTCAAACACCGTCATCGTGCTGTTCAGTTCGTTAAGCAGATACGCAAACCGGCCGTTCGGATGAAACGCCAGATGCCGAGGCCCCGCCCCCGCCGCCGTGCCCACCGTCGCC
>NYZD01000056.1 GCA_002685935.1 Planctomycetaceae bacterium
GCGTGATCAAAGCTTAGCCGCCACGTCCGCAACGCGCTACCCGAACAAGCGCCGAACGCGCTACACCTGCGTTGGGGATGCGCTAGCGGGTTTGGCGAAGTAGAAATAGACGCGATCGTCGTCGGCGACTTCGCTGTCGATCATGGCGGTGAGGGAGGTGAGGGGCTCGTTGGCATCGATCATGACGCGCACGCTGGGGTTGGTGTCGCTGCCGATGATGCAGCCGATGGGGTGAATGGGGATCATTGTTTCCGTGAACAGGACGGGGACCATCAGCGCGGCGCGACGGTCTTTGATGGCCTGGCGGATGGACGGGACGGTGAGGGTCGGGAACTGGACGGCGTGGAGGGATTGTTCGTCGGGGGGCGTGATGCGGAGGATGGTCTTGGGACGCGGCTCGCCGGGCACGGTCCGGGCGGCGCGGGTGTCGAATCGATCGTTGGCGCGGAGGATTTCGGAGCCGCGGCCGAATTCCAGATCGGCGCGGGGCGAATCGATAAAGGGCACGGCGACGCGGTGTCCGTCGGTGAACTTGGGTTGGAAGCGGGCGGGCTCGGCGATCTTTTTGAGACTGCCGACGTAGGTCAGGTCGCGTGTCTGGCCGGGCCACCGGCAGGACACGACAAGCCGCTCGGGGGCGATCTGGTAGTAGAGGTAGATTCTGGGGGTGAAGAGATTGGGTCGGGATTTGGGCCAGCGGCGGACGGGGTTTTCGGGATTGAACTGGAGATACATGCTGGAGCCTGATCCATTGATGCAGGCGACGGCGCGGGGCAGGTGTTCGATTTTCTTGTCGTCGACGAGGGACGGGACGTTCATGGCGCCGGTGCGTGACCAGTTCTTGAACAGGGCCTTGCTGTCGTCTTCGGAGAGTGCGACGCGGACGGTCTGGTCTCTGGGCAGGTCGAAGTAGAGCGCGGCTCGCCTGCGTTGTGATGATTTGAATTGGCGGACGGTTCGGACGGTGCCGCGGGCGGCGCGGACGAGGCCGGTGCTGGGGATATCGAAGTCATCGACGTGATGTTCATCGATCAGACCGCGCGCGGGCAGCCGGGTGGTGGGCAGGGCGATGAGCGCATTGTTGAGGCGGGGCCGGGGGATCTGTTTGGTCGTCGTCGGCTCGCGGGGTCCGATGACGACGTTGTCGTGGCGCCGCGAGTCGTCGGGATCAAGGTCGGGGGCGTTGGGATCGACGTCGGGGGTGTCGACGTCATCGGGATCGGGCCGGACGGCGACGGGTTTGGGCTGGCGGCCGGGGGTGCGCAGGTCGAGTGCGAATTCGACGAGGTGTTTGCTGAACTTGATGTGCCTGACGTGGACGACGCCGGGCACTTCGTAAAACAGGAAGACCTTGTCATTGTCGGTGACGTGGCTGTCGATCCGAATCTGGCGATAGCGCAGGCTCGCGTCGTTGAACAGGATCAGTTGCGAGTCGGCGTTTTCGTTGACGATCACGCAGCCGATCGGCTGGTATCTGGTGGCGCCGTTGGCATCGACGAGGTCGGGGGTCCAGCGGTCGGTCCAGTCCTCTGACGCGGCGCGGATCAGGGCGCGGGACATGGTCGGGGGCAGATCGGCGCGGACGATGTTGTATCCCAGCCGGCAATAGGCTCTTTCGATGAGTTGAGCGTTGTCGTCGGGCGGGCCATCGCGGAGGGGCAGGCGGGTTCGCGCGCGGTGCAGGAGTCCTTCGCGGATGCCGAGCGGACCGCCGCGGCCGTGGTGGACGGGGTGGGGCAGCGGCCCGTTGAAGGCCATGGGCACGGATTTCCAGGTGCTGGTATCGACGCGGCGGGGATCGTTGGTGTTGTCGTCGTCGTCATTGTCAACAATGGGGATGCGGGGCGCGGAGCGTGAGGGGTTGGTGTTTGTATTGTTGTTGACGGTGTCGTTGGTCTCTGGCCTTTTCGGTGGTTGGGCTTGTGGGGGCTGGACCAGTGCCGTGAGCAAGTTCTCGTTGGTGGGGATGACGGCCATGACAGCGCAGACGATGGCGACGCCGATCCAGGCACTGGACGCGGCCAACTCCGACGCGCGGACGCCTCGGTCGTAGTGGGCACGCCGCATGAGCATCCCCATGATCACGCAGAAGGCGATGGCCTGGTAGAAGATGACGTACCAGATGGGCAGTTGAACGAGAAACAGGACAAACCGGTTGCCGGTCTCATAGGCATGTTCATTGGCGGCTTTGAGCAGGAGTGCTCTTAGGGCGGTGACGAACACGGACAGGGCCCCGATGTAGATCAGGGCGAGGATGTAGGCCGAAAACATCCGTTTGATCTGTTGGAAGACGCGGACGGGGTTGACGGTGCGTTCGGTGGCGGCGACGGCATAGGCCATGGGCATGTAAACAAGCATCCAGATGGCTGAAACAACCGCAGCGAAGGCCACCATCGGGTCGGATTGGGCGCTCGCCCTTTCGACATGGCCGAAGTAGAGGGTCAGGACCAATGGTCCGACGCCGATGGTGTAGAGGACGATGCCGAAAAAGATGTCTGCCCCGGGGTTGCGGTCCGAGGCACGACCATCGACGTCGGCGGTCTGCTCGATGACTTTCATGAACTGGCTGTTGAGCCAGGCCAGGAGGCCCAACACCGCCATGATGATGACGATCGTGCCGGCGCCTGCGAAGCTGGGACTTGACGCAACGACGAGGGTGATGACAAACGCCAGGACGACAAGTGCAACGAGGAGGGCAAAGAACATCAGCGAGACGCCGAACGCCTGGCCGAAGGTGTCGCCGCTGAGCGGTGAACGGAAGATGTCGTTCATGCTGATTTGCGGCGGGCCGGTGGGGGACTGGGGCTGCGGGGATCGGCGTGGGGGGGGGCGTCGGGTTTGGGTCTGGGGGCGGAAACGGTGTCCGCACTGGACGCAGACGACGGCGTTGGGGGGGATGCGCCCGCCGCAACTGGGGCACTTGGCGGTCAGGAGGTCTTCGGATTGGGCGACCTGTCGGGCGGCGTCGAGGGCGAGGGAACCGTCGGCGTTGTTGTCGTCGAGTTCAATGGGGTCCATGCCGGCGGTGGAGCCCATGGGATCGGTCTTGCCTCCGGGCAGCGCGGCGACGAGCCCGCAGGCGGGGCATTTGGCTTTTTTACCCGCGGCGCTGTCGGGGGCGCGAAGTTGCTTACCGCAGGAACATTGAACGCTGATGGTCATCCGTCGGATCCCAGAGAATCAGTCTCGGACATGTAAGTCCGCCAAAATGATAGGGTACCGGCGCGACCGCGCCATGTAAACCGGAAAATACCTGCTTTTGGCGGGTTCGCGGGCTGCGGTAGTCGATGAAACCCACAGGGACGGGCGTTGGCGGGCGTGGACGGGGCAAGTGGGTTGGGGCGATTTGCTGTGATACACTCAATCACAGGAACTTGAGCTGCCATGATGGAGCGTGAATCCAGATTGCCGCTGCTGATCGGGGTGGTTGTGTCGCTGGTGGTGCACGGCGCGACGGCGGTGACGCTGGGGGGATACCGGTGGCGGGGCGCGGCGGACATCGATGCGAGGGCCGAAACAGTTGAATCGGTTGAGGCGCCGACGCCGGCGCCGCAGCCGGTGGAGGAAGTGGATGAGGATGACGTTGAGCCTGAGCCGATGACGGGTGCGGCGGTGGCGGCGATGGCGGACCTGGCGGTGACGGCGATTGAATTACCCGAGCCGCGTCGTGCGGGGGTCGCGTATGAGCTGGCGGTGGAGGTGGCGAATCTGGGTGATGCGCCGGCGTCGGGGTTTGACGTGGCGATCCTGGTGGATGATGAGCCGTTGTCGGTTGTACATGTGGATGAGGCGGTCGCGCCGGGTGAGGCGGTGGGGCTGACGGCGTCGCTGTCGGTTGAGGGGGCGGGGGCGCACACGGTGACGGTGGCGGCGGACGTGAGGGAACAGATTGTCGAGCCGAACGAGAAAGACAACGTTGCGTCGCGCGTGTTTGAGTTTGCCGGCGAGCATGAGGTGCGGGTGGGTCAGGAGGATCCGGATGAGCTGGCGCTGAATTGGATCAGCTGCGACGATTACATGAAGTTGCTGGGGCCGGAGGGGGATTTCGATCAGGCGACGTATCAGCGGGACGTCGAGCCGGTGCCCGAGGCGCAGCAGACGCCGATGGACCCGACGCCGCCGGCGCCGAATCAGCGTCCGGACGAGGGTCCGATGCGCGAGGTGGCGGAGGCCGCGCCGGTGCCGGTTCCTGTGCCGCCGACGGTGGCGGTGGCGGCGGTGGAGCCCCCGATCGAGATGATCGAGCCGACACCGAAGCCGATCGCTGAAGCGATGGTCGATCCGTCGCCGGAGCCACCGACGTCGGCCGAAGACGCGGCACCGAATGAGTCGCCGGCTACGGGCGCGGTGGCGGTGGTGGCCGAAGCGCCGGAGCCGTCGGCGGCGGAGCCTCCGCCTGAGTTACCCGAGGCCAACGTGGTGGGGACGCCGCCGATCGCGGCGACGGCGATGCTGCCGGGCGAAGCGGCGGCGCCGGAGGGTGACGTGGTGGTGGCACCGAACGTGGCGGGCGAAGTGATCGCGGGGGACGCGACGGTCAAGCCGACGGAGACGACGGCGAATCAGCCGCCCACTACGCAACCGGGCGCGCCGTTAGCGTCGTCGACGGGAGCGTCGCCGAAGCCCACGGCCCCGCCGGCGATCAAGCCGTTGGTGGCGCAGACCCAGCCGCGGCAAAAGCCGGCGCAGGCGGTGCCGGCAGCGAGCGCGGACGCGGTGGCGGCGGATGCGAAGCCCACGGTTTCGCCGAAGGCGGATCGAGAAACGCCGGCGTTGAGTCGCACGGCGTCGGCCAAGGTGCAGCCGGGCCGCGTGGTGGCGTTGCGGGGCATTGAGGTGAACACGGTGCGGCCGAGGTTCAGCGCCGCGGCGCTGATGACGGGCGTGCCGCGCAATCCGAGATTGCGGATCGTGTTCAATCCCGAGGGGAAGGTGATTCGGGCGGAGTTCATTCGGACGACGGCGTATGGGAACTGGGACGGGCCGATCCTGACGAGCGTTTACAAGTGGACGGCGAGCGGTGAAGGGTTGAAGCGCATCAAGGACCAGTTTGTGCTGGAGGCGGATATTATTCTGGGTCGTCGCGATGAGAAGTAATCGCCGGTCCCGATTGGAACTTCATTTCAGAAAGAATGGATCATGGACGTTGTTGATCGCGGCACGGTGATGGCGTCGCGGGCGAAGACGGACGCGGCGAGCCTGGCGTTTGGGTCGGTGTGCGCATTGGCGTCCGGTCGCTGGCTGGTGGGGATGCGGGCGGCGCCGTCGAAGACGGGGCGCTCGAGTTGGGCGGTGTTGAGCCGGTCGGATGATCAGGGACGGACGTGGTCGGAGCCGGCGGAGCCGATGCCGGCGATCTCGTGGGAGGGCCGATGCGGCGTGTGGCGGAGCGGCATGTATGCGGCACTGGGCGGCGAACGCGTGGCGGGGGTGCTGTGCTGGGAGGATCTGACCGATCCGTTTGCGCCGATGTACAACGAGACGACCGAGGGGATCGTCGACCTGCGTCATGTTGTGATGGTGTCGGAAGACGGGGGAGAGACGTGGTCGGAACCGCGGCGGATCCCGGGCGGTCGGTTCGATGATGTGCCGCTGGCGATCACCGGGCCGATCCTGCTGATGCCGGACGGGCGATGGGCATTCAGCTGTGAGGTGAACAAGACGTACCACGACGCATCGCCCTGGCAGCATCACTCGATTGTGATGTTCTCGGAAGACGAGGGCGCGACGTGGACGGAGCCGGTGGTGACGCATACCGATCCGCAGCGGCGGGTGTTTTGTTGGGATCAGCGCGTGTCGGCGCTGAGCGACGGTCGGATGCTGGTGATGTATTGGACGTTCGATCGGGAAGCGGCGGTGTATTTGAATATGCACGCGGCGGAATCGACGGACGGCGGGGCGACGTTCAGCGCGGTGTGGGACACGGGCGTGCCGGGTCAGCCGGCGCCGGTGGTGGATCTGGGTGACGGGCGGCTGGTGCTGGTGTATGTGGATCGGACGGATCGGCCGACGATCAAGGCGCGGGTGAGCCGGGACGGCGGGCGCAGCTTTGACGCGGACAGCGAGTTGATCATTCACGATCGGGGTGTGGGCACGCAGATCATCCGCAAGGGGGGGATGAACGATGCGTGGGATGAGATGAATGATTATTCGGTGGGATTGCCGGCGGCGACCCCGCTGGGTGGGGGCGAGATGCTGGTGGTGTATTACACGGGGCCGCATGCGGATGCGACGGACATCCAGTGGGCGCGGCTGCGGGGTTGAGGGGGATGGGCCGGAGGCGCGGCGCTCGGACACATCCATTGAGTCCAGGTCTTTAGACGGCCGGCCGTCTCATGCGGCGCGGCGGCGGTGCCGGCGCAGCGAGGTGGCGACGAGGAGCGTGAGTCCGGCGGCGAATGCGGTGGGGGTGGGCACGGCGGCGGCATTGGTGTCGGCGGAGGTGGCATCGAAGCTGGGGGTGGAACAACCGTCGCCCCAGTGGGCGCCGAGGAGGGCGAGGTCGCCGATGTCGACTTGTCCATCGCCGTTGAAGTCGGCTTCGGGGCCGGCGGTGGCCCATTGGCTGCCGACCATGGCCAGATCACCGACGTCGACGCAGCCGTCGCCGTTGGCATCGGGGAAGAGGGGCCGCATCAATTCGAACGCGACATCGTCGGTGAGTTTGTACCAGCCGCTGCAGGCGTCGGCGACGTCGGCGTCGCGGGCCATGACTTCGCTGTTGTGCCAGCCCCAGACGTTCAGGGGCCAGCTCAGATCGTCATTGATGAGCTGCACGGACATCCAGTAGTAGGAAAAGTCATAGACGGGTTCGTAGGCGAACGTGAACGAAGCGCTGTATTCCCAGACGTTGTTGCCGGCGGCGTCGGTGCCGAAAAAGGTTTCCTCGGCGGAGACCCAATAGTGACCCCAGTCCAGCGCGTCGGGATAAAAGGGCGGATCCATGGGGACGTGCACGTCATCATTGTAGAAGGCGACGCTGAAGGGTTTGGTGTCGGGTGGCCCGTTGGGATCGGGCTCGTAGTTTGGATCGAGGTAGGTGCCCCACCACCGCGCGGCGGCGATGGGTTTGACGGAGGTGAGGAGCCAGTCGCCGGCGACTTCCTGGCCACCGGCGCAGAGCGGGTCCTCGGACTGATAGGCTTGACCGGTCAGGCCCATGTCCGGCGGTTTTGAGTAGACGACCGGGAGGTTGATGGGGTCGGCGACGGCGGTGGCGCCGATTCCCAGGAGCAGGCCGAGCGTCCAGGTGAGCGATGTGATTGGCAGGTGGTGTGTGGTGACCATGGTTTTCTCCTTGCGGGCAGCGCGCGCGACTTGACCGCGCGATCGCGGCTGTCACGGTTGGGCAGGATGTCAGCGGCACAAAACCGGCGGGGCGAGAATACGCACGCCTCAAACTGCATAAGTATATCCGCTTTAGGTCGGAAAGCAAGGGCGGCGATCGAGGATTCGGGGATATGGGTCGCGGTGGCCGCGGCTATCGGGTTTGGCGGCGGTGGCGGATTGGGGCGGGAGCGCCGGTGGTCAGCGTCCATGCTCGCGGCGCGCATCTGCCCTCGCTGCAGTCTGGTCCAGCAGGATATAGCGGGGGAACAGTTTGACGCCGTTGGCGAACAGGCCAGCGCCGGGGCGCCGGGCGCTGGAGTGGTGGTATTCAAAGCCGTCGTTGCCGTTGAGGCAGACCGAGAGGATGCGGATTTCGCGTGATGGAGATCGTGATCCGTCGTCGGCGGTGATTCGCTCGGTGGGGATCCAGAGTCGGGGGATGCGGATCTCGCCGGTGTAACCGGTGTCGACGTCGGACGCGTTGTTGGGCGTGGAGGGGTTGCCGTCGGCGTCGGTCATCATGTGGACGGCGGACTTGAATTTGATGTCGCCGCGATCCTTGAAGGTGATTTCGTCCTGATACATGTAGCCGAGGAAATTAAACGCGGTGTCGTAGAGATCCGAGTCGGATCCGAAGAGGGTGAGGAACACTTCATTGAAGTGGTTTAGTGAATTGTGGTGCAGTTCCCAGAGGTACATGTCGTCGCCGACGTGGAACATGAACTCGGCGATGTCGACTTTTTCATCGGGGGCCCACGGCTTGGCGGCCTTGCGCTGGTTGCCGGGCGGTCCCTTGATGCGGCCGTCGTCGAGGGCAACGAGGTCGGTGTCGAATATCTCGTAGGCGATGTAGAAGTAACTGTCGTCCCAGGCGAAGCGGACGATCATGGGGACGCGGGTGTCGCGCTTGTCGGTTTCATTAAACAGATAGTTGACTTCAATGGGCGCGGCGGCGGTCCAGGCGGGATCGTTGAGTTCGCCGTCGATTTTGATGGGCCTGGCGGATTTGTAAATTGGCGCCGGCGGGAGCGGCGCGACGGCGGGTTTGGGTGCGGTTTCGTCGGCGGTGATGATCTGACAGCCGATGAGACAGACGACGGCGCACGCAAAGACGGACAGCGTCTGGGTGCGGGCGAAGGTGGGACGTTGTCGGCGGTGAGTCTTACGGTTGTATTTCATAGATATGTACCGCGGTTGGGCCGTAGTTGTATCCGTAGCCGGAGGGCATCATGCGGGGCAGTTCGCGATCGGGATCTTTGACGTAGCCCATCATGTCGCCTTCGACGGCGTAGGCTTCGTAGCCGTAGGTATCGGTGCCGACGAAGTCATCGATGAAGTACCCGTCTTCGGCGATGATGGTGCGCTGTTCGAAGAGGGCTTTGATTTGGGTGCCGGCGCGGAGGCCGGGCACGTTGATTTTGACTTGGGGGAGCAGGGCGCGATCGATGCCGACGGTGTCTTCGCAGAAGACACGGGCGACTTTGCCGTTGCGCTGAAGGACGGTGTAGTCCCAGAGGGCTTGGCCGTCTTTGGTGAGATAGGCAAAGCCGTCGACGAGTTTGCCTACGAGTCCGACCTGATCGGCGTCGATTTCGATGCGGTGCCATTGGCCGGCGGCGGGCAGTTTGCCGTGGGGATGGAAGTGTTCGGGTTGGTAGGCGAGTTTATCGATATTGGCGTGGCCCGCATCTGAGCCAGCTTTGAGGCCGTCGGCGAATTCGCGGCCCATGACTTTGACGGCGCGGTCGTAGGTGGCGTCATCCACAACGTAGAAGATCTCGTGCCATACTGAATGGTTCAGTTCGGTGTACATGAGGATGTTGCCATAGGCGGCACGGAATTCTTCGTAGTCGAAGTCGCCGAGGACGGCGTTGTGCATGAATTTGCCGTCACCGCGTACGGCGAACATGGCCCAATCTGGTTTGTCTTTGGGATCGAGGTAAACGTATTGGATGATCTTGTCGCCGGGTTGAATCATTTCGGGCATGGGCATGCCGCGGAAGCCGTGGATGCGGACGCCGCCGGGCTGGGGCCACATGGTGTTGACGGAGTCACCGGTGTGGCTGCCGCGGCCGGAGTATTTGATGTTTGGGTTCCACTGCCATTTACCCAGCGCGATGGGGCCGCAATTGGTGGCGAGGATGTAGGTTTTGTTCTGATAGCTGGTGACCTTGTGGGAGAGGCCAGCCGGTTCGGTGGTGACGGTGGGGGCGGGGTCGGTGCTGTGGAGGGGGGCGGACAGGCCGCGGAGTTCGCCGGCGAGTCCGCGGTTGAAGGTGGGATCACCGATGCCCTGGATCATGGAGGTGCCGACGGAGCCGCGGACGATGTTTTCGTAGGTTTCGAAGCGGAGGCGCTCGTAGGGATGGTTGTCGTAGAGTTGGGGGAGGTAGGCCCACGCGGTGGGGCGATCGGGGCGGGCGCGTTTCATGTGGGGCGTCCAGACGACGTTGAAATCCATGGGTCCCCACATCTCGGTTTCGGCGTGGTTGATGTCGTACCAGACGAGCTTGGACAGCCACCATGCGTTGAACGCGCCGCTGGTGGAAATGGCGAGCGGGCGTTGGGTGGTGTCCGAGATCCATTGGCTGGTGGCTTCGTGTTGCGAAACCACAGTGGGGTCGTTGTAGTTGATGTTGCCTTCCCAGCCGCCGGTATTCCAACTTACGATGCTCTGCAAGCCGCCGGCGTTGGTGAAATCGACCATCGCCTTTTTATCTTCAGCGGACAGCTGCACATTGGGGTGCGTTATGCCGGCTGCGCCGGGTGGTTTGGCCTGGAGTGCGTAGATGTTGAGGGTGTTCCAAGCGTTCTGGATGCTGGCGAGGTCGCCTTCGTTCCAGAGCCGGTGGCCGGTCAAGCCAAGTTGGGCCATGATTGGCGCTTCGTGGTGGGTGCGTAAGTTCTGATGGGTGGCACCGTAAATGAATCTGGGTTCGCCGTTGATGAGCAGCGCGCCGTCTTCGCGGATGGAGACGGACTCGATGGGGGGCAGGGCGGGGCGCTGGTTCATGCGGCAGAAGGGATCGGATTGATCGGTGAAAAGTTCGTTGCCGTTTTCGTCGAGGCCGTGCAGGACGAGGACGGTGTCGCGAACCGGGTAGTCGTGGGGCCAGACTTTGAGCGGGCTGAGATCGACCTTGGTGATGATCAGGTTGTTGCGATCGGTCCACCAGTCGGGTTTGGGGAGGTTGAATTCGTAGCTTTGATCTCTCTGGTCGGGCAGGGCGGCGCGGGTGCTGCGGAAGGCGGCTTGGGGCTCGCCGAAGGTTTGTGTGGCGTGGACGTGGCCGTCTTTGGCGCGGGTGAGCTGGAGTTGGAGTTTGGCGACTTTGGCGAGGGTTTGATCGGAGACGCCGAGGTTCATCGAGACGGTGACGGGGTTTTCTTCGGGGAGGTTGTAGGACCGGGCGACGTCGAAATCGACGACGACGGGCCAGGTGTTGAATGCGTATTGTCCCTCGGCGATGGGCGAGCGACCGCGGGTGACCCGGATGTCGAACGTGGCCTGTTGTTCGAGTTCGCCGACGAGCTCGTCGAGGGTGTAGGGGGCGATGAGCGCGGCGCGCTGGCCGGACTTGACGTGGATCGACTTGGAGTTGGTGGTCCGCCGGCCACCGGGGAGCGTGGTCTGCAATCTGAGGTGGAATTGGCCGGCGTCACCGACGTTGGTGAACTCGTAGGTGAGTTGGTTGTCGCCGAAACGGCGCTGGCCGAGGTCGAGTCTGGTATCGGCGATCCAATTGGGGTGGGTGGGATTGCGTTTGGGTGGGATGGCGACGCCTCGGGCGCGGAGTTCAGCGGCGTCGGCGGTGCGTTCGGTGACACGGACGTCGTCCCACCAGACGGTGCCGACCTGCATGGACTGAGGCCGGGCGCCGGAGTCGTCGAGGGTGTGGGCGTTGAAGCCTCTGGCGCAGAGCCGGGCGCGGACGCCCTTGACGGCGCGGGGCTGGCCGGTATCGGGATCGAGGGGGGTGGCGAAGAACTTGCGGACCCAGCGCCACTCGAAGGTGCCGTTGCCGAACAGGAAGGAGCCGCCGCCGTGATATTCGGGCTGACGGGGTCGGTAGGCGGGCATCCAGACGCCGTTTTCGTCGACGCAGCGGATGTCGATGAGTTTGATGCGATCGGCGCGGACGAAGGCGGAGATTTCGATGACGCCGGGCTCGGTCTGATTGAGCTGGATGAGATCGGACTCGACGAATTTCTCATCGCCGGGGTAGACATCGAAGCGCATGGAGCCTTGGCCGGAGTGGGCGATCATGTTGTCGGGCAGGACGTCGCCTCGGTTGGGGCGGAAGGCGTGGTTCCAATCGGTCCAGACGTAGTAGGTGGGGCCGATGGCGCGGAATTTCTGTTGCTCGGACCATCCGCGGAGGGGATCGAGATTGCCGTCGCGCTCGAACGAGGAGTTGGGCAGGAGGTTGGGGGTGTCGGCGAGTTTGGTGGTGACGGTGACGTTATCGAAGGTGCCGGGTCCGATGAGCGTGACGGCGACGGGTTTATCGGGGGCGCCGACTTGATCGGCGGGGAGTTCGACGGTGAGCAGTTGCCACGAATCACCGGCGGGTTGTGCGATGGAGGCGACGGCCGAGCCGAGTTGGATAGTTCCACCGCCGCGGCACCAGACAGTGGCGCGCCAGGGCTGGTTGAATTTGGGCAGGTCGTCTGTGGCCACGAAGTGGGGTTTGTTGGTTCCGCCGCCCCATGAGCCGCCGCCGTGTTGGGAGACGGCGCGTTGGTAGGATTGGGTGGCGGTGGCGCCGTCGTCAAGTTGCAGCGCGTGGCTGTCGTCGGAGGCGATCCACTTCGTATCGCCCTGGAGTTGCCAGTAGTCGGGTTTGAGATCCTGTTGGTTGTAGAACCAGTCGCCCTTGAAGCTGAGGACGTGGCCCTCGGCCTGAGTGCTGACGAAGTCTTCCTCGAAGCCGGGGTTCTTGACCATGTTGCCGGACCAGGCGGGGTCGGCGTGGGGCGCCTGGTAGTCGTCGACGATGTAGGCGGCGCCTGGGTCAGGTGCGGCGGTGACGGCGCACTGGGCGAGGATGAGGCCCGCGGCGAGCGCGAGCGGTGTGATCGACAGAACGGAAAGAGTTCGGGCGCGTCTCATGGGGAATCTCCAGGATGCGGTAGCGCGGGCAAGCGAACCATGGCCGGGCCGCGTCTGCATCACGGCAAATCATGCGCATGTGGCGGGAAATGGCAAACGGGGGTGGCAGCGAGGGCGATTAGCGGGTGTAACCGAGGGTGCGGAGGTGGCGGAGGGTTTCGTCGTCGAGCGGCTCGGTATTGGGATCGACGTCGGGGGGATTGGCGCCGATGAATCGGCGGATGGACACGCCGTCCCGGTCCAGAGGGGTGATGGGCTGGACGGCGCTGAGCAGGACATCAGATTCGACGTTCACGGGGTCCGGCGCGGGCCGATCGTTGATGCGGACCTGAACGCGGGGTTGGACGTGGGTGGGTTCGATTTCGACGTTCTCGAGAGTCAGCACGCCGCGGTCGGTGATTTGGACCTGGACGGGGGTGGATTCGATTTCGAGATAGAGGGTCTGGGTGTCGCGGCCGGGGTAGGTGATCCAGCGGAGGGTCCGGCCGTCGGGAGAGATTTCGATTGAATCGCGCTGCGGGTTGAAGTCGGCGGGGATGAACAGGCCGAACCGCGCGTCGGGGTCGGGCAGGTTGATGGTGAGTTCGTGTTTGCCGGCGCCTCGGGCGCGGAGGAGGTGAAACTCCTCGGCGGCGATCTGATCGTGGATGTGCGGCATGAGGCGATCGACGACGTCGGGATGCTGCGCGGCGAGATCGGTGTGCTCATCGGGCAGACGATAGAGGGACAGGGCGTTGTCGAACTGGCTGTGAATGAGCTTCCAGGGATTGTCGATGGCGCAGCGCACGATCTGTTGTTCGATCACGGCTTTGGTCTGGGCGCGGATGATGGGGGCGACGTCGGGGGGATTGTCGATCAGCGCGGTGAGGTCGCGGCCCATCCAATGCGACGACGGCGCTTGATCCGCCTGGGCGTAGATGGTGGGCGCGATATCCATCAGGGAGACGGGGGTGGTGATTTCGCGGCCGGCGTATTGAGCATTGGGGTAGCGGATGATGAGCGCGGCGCGCGTTTCTTCTTCGTAGACGGTGGCGCCGTGGAGGGTCCAGCCGTGCTCTTCGAAGGCCTCGCCGTGGTCGGTGAGGACGACGATCATGGTTTGATCGTCGACGCCGGCGAAGAGGAATCCCAGTTCGTGATCGAGCCAGGCGATCTCTGCGTCGTAGGCGTTGATGAGGGATTGGCGCTCATCGTCGGTGAGGGATTGATCGGGTGAGCGGGCGCGCCAGGCGAGTTGTCGGGCCTGTTGTCCGGTGAGGGTGACGTTGAATCTGTTGCGCCAATATTCGGGAGCGTCGTAGGCATCGTGGGGATCGTAGTAGTGCAGGAAGAGGAGCCAGGGCTCGGCGGGCGCGTTGTTGAGCCAGCGCGAAGCCTGCGTGGTGATCGCGTCGCAATCACCGGCGGGGGTGTCGACTTCGAACTCGCGCCACTGGTCGAATCCGCGATCGAATCCCCAGTGGGCGCGCATCTGGCCGTTGTTGACCAGGGCGGCGGTGTGGTAGCCGGCCGCCTGGAGCAGTTGGGTGAGGGTGGGGATCGCCTCGGGCAGCACGCGGCTGATGGAATCGACGCGATGATGCGACGGCAGGCGCGAGGTGAACACGGACATGTGCGAGGGGAGGGTCCAGGGGGCGGTGGCCCAGGCGTGGGTGAATTGCGTGGCGCGGTCGGCGAGCCGATCGAGGTTGGGTGAGGTGTCACGCGGGTAGCCGTAGCAGCCGAGGTGGTCGGGGCGCACGGTGTCCAGTGAAATCAGAAGGATGTTGGGCCAGCCGGCGGGTCGGGTGACGTTGGCATTGGGTGCGGGGTTGCGGGGCTCGGGGTCGGGGGTGAACGTGACGGCGATGACCGCGAGCGCGATCAACAGCGCCAGGGCGATGACGATGCGCGATTTGGTCGAGAAGGTCACGGAGGCTGCGCCTTGGACGATAGACGCCGGGGTGATCCGGCGGGGGTCAGGGTGATGATGTTAATCGAATGGGGCGGCGGCGGTTACCAGCCCTGGCCGTCGTATTGATCGGGCGTAAGGGTGGTGCGGCGCAACAGGGGCAGGACGCGCGGCGCGTCGAGGGGTGACAGTTCGTAGAAGACCGCGTCGTCGATCGCTTTGCGGAACAGGTGCAGGGCGCTATCGGGCGGGAGCGTGGTGGGTTTGTCGTATCTGAGCCGGGTGGCGAAGACGATGATCTCGCGGCCGTCGGCGCGGCCGAGCAGGAGCAAGGTCATGGGGCTGAGCGGGGTGCGGCGGCGGCTGATGCCAAGGGGGGTGAAGGCGTCGGTGGTCTCGAGCATGGCAAGGGGGTAGCCGGCGCGGTTGTCGAAGCTGTCGGCGAACTGGGCTTCATTCTCGCAGACCCAATCGGGTTCAAACTCCTGGAGTGTGTCGGCGTAGATCTGTTGGAACGTGGGCGTCGGCGGCGGGGAAAACGGAGGTGGAGGCCAGATCATCTCGCGGGCTTCGTAGACGACGAAGGTGGCGGAGATGACGAGCAGGAGAGCGGCGGCGACGGCAAGCTTCACCCAGGGCGCGGCGCGGCGGCGCGGCGGCGCGGCCGGGGACGCGGGTTGGATTTGCTCGAGGGTGGGCGCGTGATCGGGGGCCGCGTGCAGACGTTTGATCGCGGCGTTGATCTGTTGCTGTTGTTCGACGGCGCGGCGCAGCTCGGGTTCCTGAGCGAGGCGCTGCTCGAAGCGGGCGCGCTGATCATCATCGAGCAGCTCGTCGAGGTAGCGCTCGAGCAGGTCGTCGTGATGTTCAGGCGGCGTGGTCATGGTTGGGGCGCGTCGCGTGGTGGTGTTGACGGTTGATCGGTCTCCAGTTGCCGGCGCAGGGCGTGTCGGGCGCGGTGGACGTGTGACATGGCGGTGCCGGCGGGGATATCCAGTAATTGAGCGATTTGTTTGTAGTCCAGATCTTCTATCGTCCGTAACAGCAGGCAAGTTCGGGCGATGTCGCTGATGGAATCGAGGGCGCGGGTGAGGCGGTCGTCGAAATCGGATTGGTCGGCGGGGAGCCGGCCCGCGGACGTGAGTTTCAGGACCCTGGTGACGGTGGCGGGATCGGCGGCGGGTCCGATCCGGGGGTGGGCGTCGGTGCTGGGTCCCCTTCGCCTCTGATATTTGCGGCGTTCGTTCATGGCGGTGAATCGGACGATCTGACTCATCCAGGCTGAGAAGCTGGTGCCGCGTTTGAACTGATCGAGTTTCCCAAGTGCGAGCAGGGCGGCGTCCTGGACGACATCTTCTCCGCGCGTCCGGTCGTGCACAATCCCCGTGGCGACCAGCCACAGCAGGCGATAGCACCGGCTGAACTGCTCAGCGAACTCCGCCTGACTGAGCGGCGCGGGGGCCGGGTCGGCGGGGCCGGATGTTGGGTGCTCCTTTGATTCTGGCATCGGGTCCGTGGCGGCCTTGTGTATGTAGATGTCCTGGAACGCGGCGGTGATTGCATCGGCGGCGGCGTTGGCGGCCAAGTATTGCTGTCTCCGTTTGGGGGCTGATTGTTCCCCCTGTTCAGAGATGGTGTCGGTGTTTATCGGGACGTCGGGCGGCGGTGTGCGGGACGGGCTGCGGGTGGCCGGGGAGGCTATGGTATATTGGATATTTGACATTGAGTTATGGGGTCGTCGACGGTCGGGACGTGCCGCGGCGTGCGGGTGATGACGGAACTTCTCGGCGCCGCGTCGTGGATGAAGCCGGATATGTCGTGCTTGGTCGACAAGGGAGTTTCAACAATCCGGCGGCATATCGAGCGCGCGGGTTACGAGGCGGATTTGCGGCCTTCGGAGTGAACTGTGAAAACGGTATACGATGTAGTTAGATAGATCGTTGATAGTCGGAGTTATTGATGCGGCGAGGCAACGCTAATCGGATTCTTGGTGTCGCGTGTTTTTTGGCAATTGTTATCAACCTCATCCAGATTCGTGGCTTTAGCCACGGTATTCTCTACCTGTTTATTCTCCCTCCGTTGGTGGCGCTTTACTACGCGTGGGACGGCAAGGGGAAAGGCGGAGGCCGTCTGGCAACAATATTTCTAGCTTTGGTCGGAGCCGGCGTTGCGGTATCGGCGATTCCACAGATATTTCCAGATCTTGGTGGTATCGATGACGCCCTGCCGCCGCAGGAAGATCGGGCGCTTGCCTGGTATGGCGGGATATACGTGCTCTACGTGACAGTGATACTGCCCGTCTATTTCTTCCTAGGTTCTGTCTGGCGGCTGATTTGTTCGGCGCATGTTCGGTTGCGCGATGTCGAGTTTGATGTGAGACTGGTCTTCGGCAAGGAGGCC